>NZ_ASSI01000061.1:0-69436 GCF_000466765.1 Burkholderia sp. AU4i
CCTCGTGCGGGCTTTTTCATTTCGCATTTCCCGTTGCGTCCTCAGGCGGCACGTAACCACCGGTCATCACGCGTCGAGCCGCTACGAGAAATCCGCGATTGCATCCGCACGCGACTGCGCTATCGTGGCGGGATGCGTTCTTGACCCCTGCGCGATGCTCGATCCGACCGACCTGCGACTCCTGTATCAGCTCCGGCCCGCGGAGGCCGGCGATTTTCCGTTTGCCGAAGCGCTGACGCACGGCAACATGGGCGGCTATTACAAGCGCCATGGGCTCGTCTGGCGCAGCGACCTGTTCTACGCGAGCTGGCGCGAATCCGAGAACTTCATCCTCGAGGCCGACGGCGAACGCATCGGCGTGCTGCGCGTGACCGAGGAGGGCGATTCGCTGCACATCCGCGACGTACAGATCGCGGCCGGTCATCGCGGGCAGGGCGCCGGCACCTACATGCTCGACATGTCGCACCGCTGGGCGCGTGCGCGGGGGCTGCACGAACTGCAATTGCGCGTGTTCGTCGACAATCCTGCCGCGCGTCTTTATTTGCGCATGGGCTATCGGGTTGCCGGGTCGCGGCTCGCGCAACTTGGCTCGATCCGCCACATGGTGCGGCCGGTCTGACGCGCTGATGGCCCCGAACGACGCGTTCAGCGGACAGCGCCGATGGCGTCGTCGTCCGGGGTTTCGTCGTCCGCGAGGCTGCCTTCCGGGCCGCGGTGTTCGTAGCCGCGCAGCATGAATGCGCGCGGGCTTTCGCCGAATGCGCGCCGGAACATCGCCGAAAAGGCGCTCTGGCTCTGGTAGCCGAGCTCGCGCGCGATATGCGACAGCGGGCGCCCCTGGTTCAGCAGTGGAATGGCCCGTGCCAGCAGTGCCTGCTGGCGCCACTGCGAAAAACTCACGCCCAGTTCCTGCTTGAAGAGCCGCGAAATCGTGCGCGTGCTCGCGCCGACCTCGCTTGCCCAGTGCTCGAGCGATTCCGCATGCGCCGGATGCGCGAGTACCGACTCGCACAGCATGCGCAGCCGTTTTTCGTCGGGCATCGGTACCGCGAGCGGCAGCGGTTCGGCGCGACTCAGCTCGTCGAGCACGAGCCCGCACAGCAGGCGCTCGCGCGCGGTGCTCAGGTCGCGCGCGTCGAGCGCGACGATCAGTTCGCGCAGGAGCCCCGTCACTTCGACCACACGGCACGAGTCAAGCCCTTCCGGCACGATCGACTCGTCGATGTACAGCGTGCGCAAGAACGCCTCTTCGACGATCACGACCTCGTGCGTCACATGCGGCGGTACCCAGATCGCACGGGACGGCGGCACCATCCATGTCGTGCCGGTCGTCGCGACGCGCAGCACGCCGCGCGATGCGTACGCGAGCTGTGCCCATGCATGCGTATGCAGCGGGATGCGGCGTCCGGCGTCGAGCTGCCGTGCGCGCACGCGCATCGGATGGACGGCGGTCGGCGCGAATTCGGGCGGAATGTCGATGACGTACAGGTTCGGTACGTCGGCTTGGGCGGGCGGATTCATGAACGATTCGGGCAACGCTGCGGCGATGCCGTTATTGTAGAAGGCGCCGCGAAAGCGCATGTGACGGTTTGTCGGGCGATCATCCCGCGCTCAAATGAATGTTGTGTGTGGCCCGGCGATTTCAGGGCCGCCCGCGACGAGAGGCGCTTGCGCGTTCGAACCATCGGGCCGATATCGTGGTCTATCGATGCGCGGGGGATTGCGCAGGAATTGCGCACGGATCGCGCATGAATCGCCCGTGAACAGGGCAACACACGAATCAAAGAGGAGAACCACGATGCGTTACGTATTCGTCTACGGCACCTTGAGAAACGGGGAGGCCAACGACATCGGCCACGCGGCCGCCAGGCACGGAATTGCCGCGCCGACGCTGCTCGGCGCCGCCGCGCTGCCGGGAGAGCTGTACGATTTCGGCACGTATCCGGGGATGGTTGCCGGGTCGGCCGGCAAGTCGCTGGTCTGGGGCGACGTCTACGAAATCGACGACCTGCTTGTTCCCGTGCTCGACGAGATCGAGCGCGTCTATCCGGGTGTCGACTCGCTGTTCAAGCCGGACGACGTGACCGTCGAACTCGGCGGCCGGCAGTACGCGTGCCTTTACTATCCGGTCGCCGCGCACGCGACCGCCGGGCGTCCGCGCATTGCGTCGGGCGACTGGGTTCAGCACCGGCGCGAGCGGGAAGCCGTCTGACCGGCCGCGCGGCAGCCGCTTCGACCGCAAAGGAAAAAGCGCCCGGAGGGGCGCTTTCGTTTGTGCCGTCATTCGCGTGCGACCGGCGCCGACGCAAGGGCGGCCCCGATCGGGACGGGCGGCTTCGTCAGATTTCCTCGTACAGCGGCAGCGTCAGGAATTCGGTGAAGCCTTCCGACGTCGACATCTGCTCGAAGATCGCGGCGGCGCGCTCGTACGGCTGCGTGTTGCCGCCGACCGAGCGCTTCACGTTGTCGAGTTCGGCCTTCGAGAATTCCCGCACGAGCTCGGCCGTGACCTTGCGGCCGTCGTCGAGCACGCCCTTCGGCGAGCGGATCCATTGCCACACCTGCGAACGGGAAATCTCGGCCGTGGCCGCATCTTCCATCAGGTTGTGGATCGGTACGCAGCCGTTGCCGTCGAGCCAGGCGCCGAGGTAATGGATGCCGACGTTGATGTTGTTGCGCAGGCCGGCTTCGGTGATCGGCGTTTCAGGCTGGAAGTCGAGCAGGTTCCTGCCTTCGACCTGCACGTCGTCGCGCTGCTTCGCGATCTGGTTCGGCTTGTCGCCGAGCACCTTGACGAACTCTTCCATCGCGATCGGCACGAGGCCCGGGTGCGCGACCCAGCCGCCGTCGTAGCCGTCGGTCGCGTCGCGCTGCTTGTCCGAACGCACGCCGCCCATGGCCTTGTCGTTCGCTTCCGGATCGTTCTTGATCGGGATCAGCGCGCTCATCCCGCCGATCGCCGGCGCGTTGCGCTTGTGACAGGTCTTCAGCAGGAGCAGCGCGTACGCGCGCATGAACGGCACCGTCATCGTGATCTTCGAACGCTCGGCCAGGCAGAAGTCGCGGTCGTTCTTGAACTTCTTGATCGCCGAGAAGATGTAGTCCCAGCGGCCCGCGTTCAGACCCGAGCTGTGTTCGCGCAGTTCATACAGGATCTCGTCCATCTCGAACGCGGCGAGGATCGTCTCGATCAGCACCGTCGCGCGGATCGTGCCGCGCGGCACGCCGACGGCTTCCTGCGCCGCGACGAAGATGTCGTTCCACAGCCGTGCCTCGAGATGGCTTTCCATCTTCGGCAGGTAGAAGTACGGGCCCGAGCCGCGCGCCAGCAGTTCCTTCGCGTTGTGGAACAGGAACAGCGCGAAATCGAAGATGCCGCCGGACACGCGCTGGCCGTCGACCGTCACGTGCTTCTCGTCGAGGTGCCAGCCGCGCGGACGCACGATCAGCGTCGCGACCTTGTCGTTCAACTGGTAGGACTTGCCGTTCTGCTCGAGCGAGATCGTCCGGCGCACCGCGTCCTTCAGGTTGATCTGGCCGTCGATCTGGTTCGTCCAGCTCGGCGCGTTCGAATCCTCGAAGTCCGTCATGTACGAGTCGGCGCCCGAGTTCAGCGCGTTGATGATCATCTTGCGCTCGACGGGGCCCGTGATCTCGACGCGGCGGCATTGCAGGTCGGCCGGCAGCGGCGCGACCTTCCAGTCGCCTTCGCGGATCGCCTTCGTTTCGGCCAGGAAGTCGGGGCGCTCGCCCGCGTCGAGGCGTTTCGTGCGCTCGACGCGCGCCTGCAGCAGCGCCTGGCGGCGCGGTTCGAACGTGCGGTGCAGCGCCGCGACGAGTGCGAGCGCGTCGGGCGTCAGGATTGCTTCGTAACCCGGCTTGATTTCGCCGGTGATCGCCATGCCTTGCGGCAGCGTGATCGGGGTGCTCATGAGTCTCATCTCCTTGGTCGGTCAGTTGCGGTTTCGGTAAAGGGGGGAGGCGGCAGCTGCAATCGTCATGCACCCGGGCCGGGGCGCGTGCGGTTTGCGGGTCTGCCGGACGGAGCCGGGGTGGCGAGGAATGCGAGCAGGTCGGCCATGCCGGTGCCCGTACCGTCCGGCGGCGCGCCGAGTTCTTCGGCGGGCGCGCCCGTGCGGTTGAGCCAGAACGTGGTGTAGCCGAACCAGACGGCGCCGGCGACGTCCCACGCGTTCGACGACACGAACACGATGCCGCGCCGGTTCGGTCCGAACGCGGCGGTGCCGAGCGCATAGGCCGCCGGACTCGGCTTGTACGCGCGCACGGTGTCGGCCGACAGCACGCGATCGAACAGCCCGGACATGCCGGCGCTCTTGATCGCGATGTCGAGCATCTGTGGCGTGCCGTTCGACAGGATCGCGAGCGGCGGGCGCGGGTCGAGCGCGCGCAGCTTGCGCAGCGCGGGCACCGTATCGGGATAGGTGGACAGGCACGCGTACTCGTCCATCAGTCGCTTCTCGGCCGCGCTGTTCAGCGCGAGCCCGAGCCGGCGCGCGGCGAACCGCAGCGCATCGAGCGTGATGTCCCGGAACGGGCGATAGCGGGCGCCGGCCGGATCGGCGAGCGTGCGCAGTTGCGAGTATTCGATTTGCTTGCGTCGCCACAGCTGCGACAACCGTTCCCCGTGACCCGGAAACATCTGCTCTGCCGCGGCCAGCACCGCGCGCACGTCGAACAACGTGCCGAATGCGTCGAAGAGGATTGCGTCGGGAGAGGAGAGTGTCGTTGTGGCCGACATAGCCTTGCGCTCCGGTTTCAGAGGTCGAGTGAATTCTATTCGTGATCGTATGCGCTAAAAAAGACGCTATTCATCACTTGATCTTTTACTTTCATATACCTAATCTTGAGCCGTTTAAGCTATTTGAAGGGCGGCGGCACCGCCCCGGCGAGTCATGGACCGGTTCAAGCAGATCGAAACGTTCGCTGCGGTCGCGGCGAAGGGCAGCCTGTCGGCGGCTGCGCATGCGGAAGGCGTCGCCCCGGCGATCATCGGCCGACGCCTCGACGCGCTCGAGGAGCGGCTCGGCGTCAAGCTGCTGGTGCGCACGACGCGCAAGCTCACGCTGACGTTCGAGGGCTCGGCGTTTCTCGAGGATTGCCAGCGGATCATCAACGACATGCAGAACGCCGAGGCGAGCGTGTCTGCCGGCGGCGTCAAGGCGAGCGGCCACCTGCGTATTTCCGCGCCGGCGGGCTTCGGCCGGCGGCACGTCGCGCCGCTCGTGCCCGAATTCAGCGTCGGGCATCCCGACGTCTCGGTCACGCTCGACCTGTCCGACCGCATGGTCGACCTCGTCAACGAGGGGTTCGATTGCGCGGTGCGGCTCGGCGAGCTGCCCGATTCGTCGCTCGTGTCGCTGAAGCTCGGCGAGAACCGCCGCGTGTGCGTCGCGGCTCCCGCGTACCTCGTACGGCGCGGCACGCCCGCGACGCTCGCGGAACTGGCGCGGCACAACTGCCTCGCGCTTGCGGCAAACGCGAACCAGCAGCGCGGCTGGGCGTTCCAGGAGGACGGCAAGGTCGTGTCGATCCGCGTGAACGGCACGATGGAATGCTCGGACGGCGCGGTGCTGCACGAATGGTGCCTCGCCGGACATGGCCTGGCGTGGCGCTCGTGGTGGGAGGTCGGCGAGGACATCGCGGCCGGCCGGCTCGTCAGCGTGCTCGACGCATTTGCCGCCCCGCCGATCGGCATCCACGCGGTGTTCCCGCAACGCCGGCACCTGCCGCTGCGTGTGCGGCTGTTTCTCGACTACCTGAAGCACACTTACGAGCGGCCCGGATATTGGGGCGAGTAGCAGCGGGAGCCGGTCGCGTTCGCCCGCGTGTTTCCGATATGAGGGCGAACCCGTTGCCGGGGCCGGTTGGGCGGTTTCGCGCACTACACTCGTAGGAGGCATGTCCGACGCGTCACGGCCGCCCCGGATGGGATCGCGGCTTGCGGCGTGTACTTGACGAAGGAGGGCGCGATGTTCCGGCACATCCTCGTTCCAACCGACGGTTCCGAACTGTCGCAGAAGGCGATCGACGGCGCGATCGACCTGGCCCGGGCGGTCGGTGCGCGCGTCACGGCGTACGCGTGCCTGCCGCAGTATCCGTACTCGCCGTTTTCCGAAGTGATCATCGAGCCGCCCGCCGATTTCCGGGCGCGCAGCGAGCGCGAGGCGCGCACGCATCTCGGCGAGGTCGAATCGGCCGCGAAGGCGGCCGGCGTCGACTGCGACACCTGGACGAGCGTCCATCCGTCGCCGTATCTCGGCATCATCGAGGCGGCAGAACGCGGCGGCTGCGACGTGATCTTCATGGCGTCCCACGGACGCCGCGGGCTCGGCAGCTTGCTGATCGGCAGCGAGACGCAGCGCGTGCTGACCCATACGAAAATTCCGGTGATCGTCTATCGGTAGGGCCGTGCCCTGGAAAAAGGGCGCGCCGGACGAAGCCGGCGCGCGTCGTTGCTGGCGGCACGCAGGCCGCGCGGCCGGTCGCGCGATCGGTATCGCGCGCCTGCCGTCTCCTCCCTGATTTTTGTTCGGTGGCCGATGCCGTGCCGTCGCGAGACGGGGGCATCGGCATGACACGCCTGGCGCGTGTTACGCGACCTTCTTGCCGTCGAAGAACTGCTCGTCCTCGGTCGAGCCGTGCAGTGCGGTCGTCGACGCTTCGCGTTCGACCGTCTGCGTCACGGCGTCGAAGTAGCCGGTGCCGACTTCGCGCTGGTGCTTGACGGCCGTGAAGCCCTTTTCCGCGGCCGCGAACTCGGCCTGCTGCAGTTCGACGAAGGCGCTCATCTGTGTGCGGGCATAGCCGTGCGCGAGGTTGAACATCGAGTAGTTCAGCGCATGGAAGCCGGCCAGCGTGATGAACTGGAACTTGTAGCCCATCGCGCCGAGTTCCTTCTGGAACTTCGCGATCGTCGCGTCGTCGAGGTTCTTCTTCCAGTTGAACGACGGCGAGCAGTTGTACGACAGCAGCTTGCCCGGGAACTGCTTGTGGATCGCTTCCGCGAACTTCTTCGCGTACTCGAGATCCGGCTTGCCGGTTTCGCACCAGACGAGGTCGGCGTACGGCGCGTAGGCAAGACCGCGCGAGATCGCCTGCCCGATGCCCGGCTTCGTGCGGAAGAAGCCTTCCACCGTGCGCTCGCCCGTGAGGAACGGCTTGTCGTTGTCGTCGACGTCGGACGTGATCAGGTCGGCGGCTTCCGCGTCGGTGCGGGCGACCAGCACGGTCGGTGTGCCCATCACGTCGGCCGCGAGGCGCGCTGCCGACAGCTTCGCGACGGCTTCGCGGGTCGGCACGAGTACCTTGCCACCCATGTGGCCGCACTTCTTCACCGACGCGAGCTGGTCCTCGAAGTGGACGCCCGAGGCGCCGGCTTCGATCATCGCCTTCATCAGCTCGAACGCGTTCAGCACGCCGCCGAAACCGGCTTCCGCGTCGGCGACGATCGGTGCGAAGAAGTCGACATAACCTTCGTCGCCCGGATTCTTGCCTTCCGACCACTGGATCTGGTCGGCGCGCGTCAGCGTGTTGTTGATGCGCTTCACGACGAGCGGCACCGAGTTTGCCGGGTACAGCGACTGGTCCGGGTACATTTCGCCCGCGACGTTCGCGTCGCCGGCCACTTGCCAGCCGGACAGGTAGATGGCCTTCAGGCCGGCCTTCACCTGCTGCATCGCCTGGTTGCCGGTCAGCGCGCCGAGTGCGTTGACGAACGGCTCGTTGTTGACGAGGCTCCACAGCTTTTCCGCGCCGCGCCTGGCGAGCGTGTGCTCGATCGGCACCGAACCGCGCAGGCGGACCACGTCCTCAGCCGAATAGCTGCGCTTGATGCCTTTCCAGCGCGGATCGGTTTCCCATTGCTTTTGCAGTTCCTGTGCCTGTTGCTGACGCGACATGATGAGCTCCTTGATGCGGTGCGATGCCTGATGGGTTGAATCTGACGATGGTGAGGCTGTTCTCGAAGGCGGGAGCGTTGTGTTCCGGTTCGTGAGGTCTTGTATAAGAGTCTAGGCAAATCGACCGGGGCGGGACAGGGGGCTTTGTGGGGCGGCAGTCAAATTTTTAGTTGTTTTTAATCAATGGCTTGAAGTTGTGATTTCGAGATAAGAAACGCTCTTTCCCATCCTGCAATCGCTCGGGTTGTGCCACGCAGCATGATTTTTTACGACACAAAAAAATTTTCCGCATCGTGAAATGTGGGGCGGGGCGAAAAAAAACCGGCGCAGATGCGCCGGTTGGCTGAATGGGCAGTGCCATCCGTGGGGCGGCCGGTGGCCGCCCGTGCGTGCTTACGACGCGGAGTTGCTGCGACGCGGGCCGCCGCTGCGTTGACCGTCGCGGCGCGGGCCGCCGTCACGGCTGCCGCCCGGCTTGCCGCTCCAGCCGCCGCCATTGCCGCCGCCGTAGCTGCGGCCGTTGCCGCCATGACCGCCACCCGGCTTGCCGCCGAAACGTCGACCGCCGCCGTTACCGCCGCCCGGACGGCCGCGGCCGCCGGTGCCGCCGTTGCGCGGGGGTGCCTTGCGCGGCTCGAAACCTTCGATCACGTTGACCGGCAGCGGCGAGCGCACGAAGCGTTCGATGCGCTTGAGCGCGCCCTGTTCGGCGTGGTGCACGAGGCTCACCGCGGTGCCCGAACGGCCCGCACGGCCCGTACGGCCGATACGGTGCACGTAGTCTTCCGCGAACTTCGGCAGGTCGTAGTTGAACACGTGCGTGATGCCCGGGATGTCGATGCCGCGCGCCGCGACGTCGGTCGCGACCAGCACGCGCACACGGCGCTCGCGCAGCGCACGGATCGTGCGGTTACGCGCGCCCTGCGGCAGGTCGCCGTGCAGCGCGGCCGATTCGAAGCCTGCGTCGGCGAGACGGCCGGCGAGCTGGTCGGCATCGATCTTGGTCGCCGTGAAGATGATCGCCTGGTCGAGCGCGTCGTCGCGCAGCAGGTGATCGAGCAGGCGATCCTTGTGGTCGCGGTCGTCGACGTAATGCACGGTCTGTGCGATGTTTGCGCGCGACTCGAGGCGCTGCTGGATCTCGATACGCTCGGGATCCTTCAGCAGGCGGCTCGTCAGCGAACCGATCTTGCCGTCGAGCGTGGCCGAGAACAGCATCGTCTGGCGCGTCGCGGGCGTCGCGGCGACGATCGTTTCGATGTCGTCGATGAAGCCCATGTCGAGCATGCGGTCGGCTTCGTCGAGCACGAGCATCTTCAGCTCGGACAGGTCGATACGGCCGCGTTCGAGGTGATCGAGCAGACGGCCCGGCGTGGCGACCAGGATTTCGGGGTTCTTCGCGAGCAGCATCAGCTGCTGGCCGTAGGCGACGCCGCCGAGGATGCTGACCGTGCGCAGGCGCTTCAGGTGCTTGCCGTAGGTCGACGCGGCGGTGGTGACCTGCATCGCGAGTTCGCGGGTCGGCGTCAGCACGAGCAGGCCCGGGCGCGCGACGGGTTGCGGGCGGCGCGCACGGCGGTCGCCCTGGTTCGGTTCACGCGGCGCGCGCGGTTGCTGCGCCTGTGCCTTCTGGAGCTGCGCGAAACGTTCGATCGCGGGCAGCATGAATGCAGCGGTCTTGCCCGAACCGGTCGGGCTCGAGACCAGCAGGTCACGGCCGGCGATGCCGGCCGGAATCGCGCGCTGCTGGACCGGCGTCGGCTTCACATAGCCGGCGGCCTGCAGCGCGGAGACGATCTCCGGCGACAACCCGAGCGACGCGAAGCTCGGCTCGTCCGACGCCGGTTCGACCGCGGCCGGTGCGGCGGCGTCGTCGAGACCGAGCGCCTGGTCGGCGATCGCGTTGAGCGGGCTGGAGTTGATGCTCGAAGTCATAACAATCCTTGAAACACAGTGGGTGAAACGTCGGCGCCAATCGCGCATACCCAAGTCGTCGGATTCAGCGAGCAAATCGGGAAACGGGTGCAATCCGCCGAACCGTCGGCGGATGAGGCATTAGAAGCTGTTTTGGGTGCGGCGCGCTGCAGGAGCGGGGCCGCCAGCCTGATAAGTGACGACCGCGAAGGTCGAAGCAGGAGGGGACAGGTTCTAAACCGGATTGGAGCTTAACGCTACGAGGCGTCGGGCCGGAACGGCTTGCGAGCCGAGCGCGGAGATGACGCAGCCAGCATTATAAAGAGATTTGCTGCGCTGCGCCACTGATTTGATTGCCTATTGCAACCGGGGGGGCGGCCGGGGACGGCCGGAGGCTATTCGGTCAGGATGCCGTGCCGTTCTTCAGCGATTCGACGAGTTCGATGTACTGCTGCTTTGCCGCATCCTGCGACGTGCCCTTCAGCGCATCCCATGCGTCGTACTTGTATTTGCCGACGATGTCGGTGAAGCCCGGCTTGTCGCCATGGGCGTCGCCGTCGGTCGCCTGCTTGAAGAGCGCGTACAGGCGCAGCAGGGTCAGGTTGCCCGGCCGTTCCGTCAGTTGCTTGACGTCGATCTGGGCCTGGTCGAATTGGGCGGTGAGTTCGCTCATCGGGTGTCTCCGTAAGGGTTTCAGGTCGGGCGATCTTAACAAGCGGACCGCCGCGCGGGGTCGAGCGATCCTTCCAAACCGCCGCCGGGCGTGCGCGTGCGCACGGATCGGGCCGATCGCCCGTGGGAGCGGGGTGCCGCATTACAATGTCGCCCATGACGCAAACAGTGCTCCTCGCCATCGATACGTCGACCGAATACTGCTCGGTCGCGCTGCTGCGCTCGGCCCACGCCGATGACGCCGTTTCCATCCCGCAAACCTGGGTCCGCCACGAACTGACGGGCGCCGTGTCGAGCACGCGCGTGCTGCCGGCAATCCAGGAACTCTTCGCCGAATCGGGGCTGACGCTCGCCGATTGCGACGCGATCGCGTTCGGCGCGGGCCCCGGGTCGTTCACGGGCCTGCGCACCGCGACGGGCATCACCCAGGGGCTCGCGTTCGGGCGCGGGCTGCCGGTCGTGCCGATCGGCACGCTGCTCGCGTGTGCCGAGCACGCACGGCTGCGCGCCCCCGGTACGACCCGTGTCCTCGCCGCGCTGGATGCGCGGATGGACGAAGCCTACTGGGCGGACTTCGCGTGGGACGAAAGCGCCGGCGACTGGCTCACGCTGCATCCGGCTTCGCTCGATGTGCCGGGTGCGGTCGGCGTGCCCGATACGCCGTTCACGCTCGCGGGCAACGCGGCCGCCGCGTTCGGCGCGCAGTTGCCGGCCGCGGCGCACGCGGCCGTGATCGACGGCGACGCGATGCCGCACGCGCTGGCGGTCGCCCATGCCGCGCTGCGCGCGTTCCGTGCCGGCCGTGCGGTGCCGGCCGACCAGGCCGCACCGGAATACGTGCGCGACAAGGTGGCACAGACGACCGCCGAGCGCGTCGCGGCACGCGCCGCTCAGGCAGGCGGAGCGAAGGGATGACGGGCGTACTGCTGAGCGACCGCTACCTGGCGCCGATGACGGATGCCGATCTCGACGAGGTCGTCGCGATCGAGCACGTCGCGTACGAGTTCCCGTGGAGCCGCGGCAACTTCGAGGATTCGTTGCGCAACGGCTACCTGGGCGTGTGCCTGCGGCACGTGACGGGTTCGCTCGTTGGCTATTGCGTGCTGATGCCGGTGGTCGACGAGATGCACCTGCTGAACCTGTGCGTCGCGCCGGCCGCGCAGCGCGCGGGTGCGGGCCTCGCGCTGCTGCGCGAGGCCGTGCGCATTTCGCGTGCGGAGCGGCTCGACGGCGTGCTGCTCGAGGTGCGGCCGTCCAATCCGCGCGCGATCCATCTGTACGAGCGCTTCGGCTTCGTGACGATCGGCCGGCGCAAGAATTACTACCCGGCGAAGCACCACAGCCGGGAAGACGCGATCGTGATGCGTCTGACGCTGAACAAGGATGAAGGGGACGCGCATGGCATGGGCTGAAGCGGCGCTCGAGGAAATGGGTCTCGCGCAGATCTGGGTGCGGCGCGGGCAGGGCGCGAATGAACGCGCGGACGCGGGCGCGGCAGTCGAAGCGCCCGCCGCGGCGCAAACGGGGGCGGCGAACGCCGCACCTGCCGTCGTTGCGACCGAGCGACCTGCGCGCACCGCGCGCACGCCGGCGCAAGACGAGGCGACGCCGGCAGTGGCGCGGAGCGTCGATGTTCCGCCGGTTCGCGAGCCTGCCGCCCCGGCGCACCGCGTCGACGACGATCGCGTGCCCGCACGCGCCGCGCCGGTCGCATCGACCGACACGATGCCGCCGATGGACGATGCGCCGCCTGCCGGAGCCGACGATTTTGCGTGGTTCGATGCGGCGCCGCCGGGCGATCCCGCGCCGCCGGCCCCATTGCGACGCGCCGAAACCCCGGTTGCGACACTCGACTGGGACGCGCTGGCCGCGCGCGTGGCCGACTGCACGCTCTGCCGGTTGTGCGAGAAGCGGACCAACACCGTGTTCGGGGTCGGCGACCGCGAAGCGGACTGGATGCTGATCGGCGAAGCGCCGGGCGAGAACGAGGACAAGCAGGGCGAGCCGTTCGTCGGCCAGGCCGGCAAGCTGCTCGACAACATGCTGCAGTCGCTGTCGCTCCAGCGCGGCGACAACGTGTACATCGCGAACGTGATCAAGTGCCGGCCGCCCGGCAACCGCAACCCGGAGCCGGACGAGGTCGCTCGCTGCGAGCCTTATCTGCAGCGTCAGGTCGCGCTCGTGAAGCCGAAGCTGATCGTCGCGCTCGGCCGTTTCGCCGCGCAGACCCTGCTGAAGACGGATGCGAGCATCGCGTCGCTGCGCGGCCGCGTGCATGCGTACGAGGGCGTGCCGGTGATCGTGACCTACCACCCGGCATACCTGTTGCGCAGCCTGCAGGACAAGTCGAAGGCATGGGCCGACCTGTGCCTCGCACGCGACACGTTCCGGCGCGCGGAAGGCGCCGACGTGAACGGGCCGGCCGGGCAATGACGACGGGCGCGGCGTGCGCACTCGTCGACACGCTGCATGACGCCGCGGTTCGCGATCTGGGCTGGTTGCTTGCCAGCCCGAGCCTCCTCACTGCGGTACCGGGAGCGCCGCTTGCGCGCCCGTGGCCGGATGCGGCCGGGCAGTCGGCCGTCCACGCATGGCTCGCCGCGCTCGATGCGCAGCCCGGGCCGCTGCATCGCGCGCTCGACGGGTTCCGGCCCACCCGGCTCGGCCGCTACGCGGAATGCCTGCTCGAGTATTTCCTGACGCACGGCCCGTCGCTGCGGCTCGTCGCGGCCAATCTGCCGCTGCGCAGCAACGGCAAGACGCTCGGCGAAGTCGATTTTCTCGTCGACGCGCCGGGCGGTCAGCGCCTGCATTGGGAGCTCGCGGTGAAGTGCTATTTGTGCGCGCCGGTACGCGACGGTGCATCGCTTGCCGACTTCGTCGGCCCCAATCTCGTCGACCGGTTCGACCGCAAGCGCAGCCGGCTGCTCGATCACCAGTTGCGCCTCGGCGAACACGACGGGTTCGCGCGGCTCGGCTATGGCGCACCGTCCGACGCACAGATGTTCATCAAGGGCTGGTTGTTCTATCCGCACGGCGCGCCGTTGCCGTCGGTGTCCGCCGAAATCGCGCCGGATCACCCGCGCGGATTCTGGCTGACGCACGCGCAGTGGCCGGCGTGGGCGGCCGCGCAGCCCGCCGGCGCCGCATGGAGTGTGTTGCCGAGGCTCGCGTGGCTCGCGCCGCGACGTGCCGCCGCCGATACCGGATTCGAGCCGGAACCGCTGGCGGCCGCTCTGGAGCTGCCGCCCGTGTTGACGACGCGCGAGGCCCCCGCGCTGATCGGCATGCATGAACAGGACGGTGACGGCACCTGGCGCGAACGGGCGCGCGGCTTCGTCGTGCCGGACGACTGGCCGGTGCGCGCGCAGGCGTTTGCGGCGCAGGATCACTGACGCCGCGTCAGCCGGCGCTCACCACCAGCGATGGAAGTGATGGACGGGGCCGACGCCGTGGCCGACGTCGAGGTGGCCGCTCGCGGCGATCGCGCCGGTCAGGTAGGTCTTGGCTTCGCGCACCGCGCTTTCGAGGTCGGGCTGTTGCGGCAGCAGCGCGGCGATCGCCGACGACAGCGTGCAGCCGGTGCCGTGCGTGTTGCTGACCGGCACGCGTGCACCGTCGAGCCGCACGGAGCGCGCCGCTTCGACGAGCCAGTCGGGGCTCGCGGACGCGTCCGGCAGGTGGCCGCCTTTCATCAGTACGGCACGCGCGCCCGTCTGTAGCAGGGCCCGGCCTTGCCGGACCATGTCGTCTTCCGTGGTGGCGGGCACGTCGTTCAGCAGCGCGGCCGCCTCGGGCAGGTTCGGCGTCACGACCGTCGCGAGCGGCAGCAGCGCATCGCGCAACGCGTCGACGGCATCGGGCGCCAGCAGCGCGTGCGAGCTCTTCGAGATCATCACCGTGTCGAGTACGACGAAGCGTGGCGCATAACGCCGCAGCGCGTCGGCGACCGCGTGCACGATCGCCGCATTCGCGAGCATCCCGATCTTGACCGCATCGATGCGGATGTCGCTGAACACCGCGTCGAGCTGTGCGGTCACGAACGCCGCGTCCGGCGCATGCACGCCCGTTACGCCGCGGGTGTTCTGGGCGGTCAACGCGGTGATTGCGCTGGCACCGTAGGCGCCCAGCGCGGAGAACGTCTTCAGGTCGGCCTGGATGCCTGCGCCGCCGCCCGAATCGGAGCCGGCGATCGTCAGGATGTTGGGTATCGGGTGCGTCATCGGGGCAATGCGCCGGTTGAAAGACCGGCGCCGGCGGACGGAAACGAGGAGTGTAGCGTCAGTGCCGCGATTCGCCGATCAGCGCGACCGAGTCGAACTGGCGCTGGTTCGCCTGGTGGCGGCGCATCACGAGCCACATCGTCAGGCAGACGAACGTGCCGAACAGGACGATCACGACGCCGACCGGCACGTCGAGCCATACGAGCACCGCATACAGGCACAGCATCACGAGCACCGACAGGTTCTCGTTGAAGTTCTGCACCGCGATCGAGTGGCCGGCCGACAGGAGCACGTGGCCGCGATGCTGCAGCAGCGCGTTCATCGGAACGACGAAGTAACCGGACAGCGCGCCCACGCACATCAGGAAGATGTACGCGATGATCAGGTACACGGGCATGCGCAGGTGGCCGAAATGCACGGCCCAGTGCGGCGGGAACAGGTCGCGCGTGTAGAACGCCATCAGCATCACCGCGATACCCATGACGATGCCGACGGGCAGCACGGTCAGCGACTTCTTCAACGGGATCCGGGCCGCGGCGGCGATTGCGCCGGCCGCGACGCCGACCGCGACCACGGCCTGGAGGATCGCGCCTTCCGACAGCGACATGCCGAGCGAGACTTCAGCCCACTTCAGCACGATGAACTGCAGCGTCGCACCCGCACCCCAGAACAGCGTCGTGACCGCCAGCGAGATCTGGCCGAGCTTGTCGCGCCACAGCACCATGAAACAGTCGGCGAAATCGGTGAGGAGCTTGACCGGGCCGCGTTCCTGCTTCGGGTAGCGGGCGCCGGTATCGGGAATGCGCAGGTTGAACAGCGCGGCGACCACGTAGATCGCCATGATGATCGCCATCGCCGCTTCGGCGGGCGTGCCGATCCAGGCGGGGGTATGCGCGATCACGTGCGACGCGATGTGCGGGCTGATCAGCGCACCGCCGAGCACGGTGCCGAGGATGATCGAGCTGACGGTCGTGCCTTCGATCCAGCCGTTGGCGGCGACCAGCCGGTCGGCCGGCAGCAGCTCGGTGAGAATGCCGTATTTCGCGGGCGAGTAGGCTGCCGCGCCGAAGCCGACGATCCCGTACGCGATCAGCGGGTGGGCGCCGAGCAGCATGATCATGCAGCCGATCACCTTGATCGAGTTGGTGATGAACATCACGCGGCCCTTCGGTCGCGAATCCGCGAACGCACCGACATACGCCGCCAGCACCACATAGGACAACACGAAGAACAGCTTCAGCAGCGGTGTCATCCAGTTGGGGGCGTGGAGGTCTTTCAGCAGGGCGATGGCGGCGATGAGGAGCGCATTGTCGGCCAGCGACGAGAAAAACTGCGCGGCCATGATGGTGTAAAAACCTTTTTTCATCTGATGCGATGCTTTCGTCGCTGCGGCAGGGCCGCGTAGGCCGCCTGGTATGCGATCGGCTTATTCCGTTCGAAATGGGTTGTGCGCACGGCTTTATAACATGAAAATACGCCAGTTCGGACTAGCAAGATTCCCCGATCGTTCCGCAAGTTGTCGGCTTCAGTGCTCAAAAGGCGCGGTAAGCTGATGATTCGCAAGCGTCTTTACGTAAATTTCCCATGCCGCGCCCGATCTCCGCCACCATCCACACCGCCGCTCTCGCGAACAATCTCTCCGTCGTCCGCCGCTTTGCCGGCCCGTCCAAGGTCTGGGCGGTCGTCAAGGCGAACGCGTACGGGCACGGTCTCGCCCGCGCGTTTCCGGGCCTGCGCGGCACCGACGGCTTCGGCCTGCTCGACCTCGACGAGGCAGTCAAGCTGCGCGAGCTCGGCTGGGCCGGCCCGATCCTGCTGCTGGAGGGGTTCTTCCGCTCGACCGACATCGACGTGATCGACCGCTACAGCCTGACGACGACCGTCCACAACGACGAGCAGATGCGGATGCTGGAAACGGCGCGGCTGTCGAAACCCGTCAACGTGCAGCTGAAGATGAACAGCGGGATGAACCGGCTCGGCTACCTGCCGGAGAAATACCGCGCCGCGTGGGAGCGCGCCCGCGCGTGCCCCGGCATCGGCCAGATCACGTTGATGACCCATTTTTCGGATGCGGACAACGAGCGCGGCGTCGCCGAGCAGCTCGCGACGTTCGAGCGCGGCGCGGAAAACATCGCCGGCGCGCGCAGTCTCGCGAACTCGGCCGCCGTGCTGTGGCATCCGGACACGCATTTCGACTGGGTGCGCCCGGGGATCGTGCTGTACGGCGCGTCGCCGTCGGGGCTGTCGTCCGACATCGCCGACACGGGGCTGAAGCCGGCGATGACGCTCGCGTCCGAACTGATCGCGGTGCAGACAATCGCGAAGGGCCAGGCGATCGGCTACGGCTCGACGTTTTCCGCGCAGGCGCCGATGCGGATCGGCGTGGTCGCATGCGGTTATGCGGACGGTTATCCGCGGGTCGCGCCCGAAGGCACGCCCGTGATCGTCGACGGCATCCGCACGCGGATCGTCGGCCGCGTGTCGATGGACATGATTACCGTCGACCTGACCCCGTGCCCGCAAGCCGGCGTCGGCGCGCGGGTCGAGCTGTGGGGCAATGCATTGCCGATCGACGACGTCGCCCGCCATTGCGGCACGATCGGTTACGAGCTGATGTGTGCAGTCGCCGGCCGCGTGCCCGTGCGCGCGGAATAAGGGCGTCGCGCGTGGCCAAACAGAAAACCGTATACGTCTGCAGCGAGTGCGGCGGACAGACCCCGAAGTGGCAAGGGCAATGCCCGTCGTGCCAGGCCTGGAATACGCTCGTCGAATCGGTTCCTGAGGCGCCGTCGGCCCATCGTTTCCAGTCGCTCGCCAAGCGTGCGCCCGTGCAGCGTCTCGTCGACATCGAAGCCGCCGACGTGCCGCGCTTCTCCACCGGCATCGGCGAATTCGACCGCGTGCTCGGCGGCGGGCTCGTGCCGGGCGGCGTCGTACTGATCGGCGGCGACCCGGGTATCGGCAAATCGACGCTGCTGCTGCAGTCGCTTGCGGACATCGCGAGCGAGCGGCGCGCGCTCTATATCAGCGGTGAGGAATCGGCCGCGCAGATCGCGTTGCGCGCGCAACGGCTTGCGCTGCTCGACGGCGGTACGCCGGCGGACGAACTGAAGCTGCTCGCGGAGATCCAGCTCGAGAAGATCCAGGCCGCGATCGACACGGAACGGCCGGACGTGGCCGTGATCGACTCGATCCAGACCGTCTATTCGGAAGCGCTCACGTCGGCCCCCGGCTCCGTCGCGCAGGTGCGCGAATGCGCGGCGCAGCTCACGCGCATCGCGAAGCAGTCGGGCACCGCGATCATCATGGTCGGGCACGTGACGAAGGAAGGCAACCTGGCCGGCCCGCGCGTGCTCGAGCACATCGTCGACACGGTGCTGTACTTCGAAGGCGACACGCACTCGTCGTTCCGGCTCGTGCGCGCGTTCAAGAACCGCTTCGGCGCGGTCAACGAACTCGGCGTGTTCGCGATGACGGAGCGCGGGCTGCGCGGCGTCGCGAATCCGTCCGCACTGTTCCTGTCGCAGCACGAGCAGGTCGTGCCCGGCTCGTGCGTGCTCGTTACACAGGAGGGCACGCGCCCGCTGCTCGTCGAAGTCCAGGCGCTCGTCGACACCGCGCACGTGCCGAACCCGCGCCGGCTCGCGGTCGGCCTCGAACAGAACCGGCTCGCGATGCTGCTCGCGGTGCTGCACCGTCATGCGGGCATCGCGTGCTTCGACCAGGACGTGTTCCTCAATGCGGTGGGCGGCGTGAAGATCACCGAGCCGGCCGCCGACCTCGCGGTGCTGCTCGCGATCCATTCGTCGATGCGCAACAAGGCGCTGCCGAAGGGGCTGATCGTGTTCGGCGAAGTGGGGCTGGCGGGCGAGATCCGGCCGTCGCCGCGCGGGCAGGAGCGGCTGCGCGAGGCTGCGAAGCTCGGTTTCACGTCCGCGCTGATCCCGAAGGCGAACGCGCCGAAGCAACCGATCGAAGGGCTGAACGTGATGGCCGTCGATCGGCTCGAGCAGGCGATCGACCGCGTGCGCGATCTCGAGTGACCGGCTGCACGGGTACGCGGGCCGGGCCTGCCGGCGATCTGGCGCGTAATTCGCTGTAAAGAATATGTAGGCTTCTGTAACCCGCCGGACATCGCTTTTCCCTATCCTTGGCCGGATTGTCGAACCGCGCAATGCGAAGGGAACCTATGTTGAAATCCTATGGGGAAGCGCCGGGCGGACGCCTTTACAACCTGCGCGGCTGCCGCGTGTCGGAGCCGATTCGCCAGCCCTGGGGTGGGGGATGCCGGATCGTCGAGTGGATCGACGAAGAGGGGCGACTCGCGCGCAAGGTCGTGTCCGAGGACGTGACGGAAGCGGAAGTCGCTGCCGCGATCCGGCGGCCGACCGAAGGGCGCCGGTACCTGATGGGCGACGACGAGCAGATGCCGCGCGATACGCTGCCGCGCCGCTGAGCCGGCAGCCTGGCGGATGGCCGGCGAACCACAGGGTGACGACAGTAGTGAATGAACAGGCCGGGACCGTGCGCCCGGCCTTGTCGTATCCGGGCCCGAAGAAGGACGGATGGGCCTGTCGAGATGCCGCGATATCAAGGTGCCGCGGTGCCGAGGCAGCCGGCACGCCGGGCTGGCATACCGGCCGGTTGCGCCGCGACAGCGGTCAGCCGATCTGCTCGAGCTCTTCCTGCGCGGCAAGCCAGTCGGCCTCGACCGTCTCGAGACGCGTGTTGACGTCCCCGAGCTTGCGGATCGCATCGGTCAGCTCCGTCTTGCGCTCGGCTTCGTAGCTCGCCGGATCGGCGACGAATGCGTCGAGGCGGGCCTTCTCCGCGTGCAGCGTCTCCATTTCCTTTTCGAGCTTGGTGATGCGCGTCTGCAGCGGCTTCTTCAGCACCGACAGGCGCTGCCGTTCCTCGGCGGCCTGACGTTTCTGGTCCTTGCGGTTGGCCGCGGCACCCGCGCCCGACGAAGCTGCGCTGTCCGCCTTCGCGGCGGCGCGCTGCTCGGCCGCGTGCTGCAGCAGCCAGTCGCGGTAGTCGTCGAGGTCGCCGTCGAACGGCTGCAGCCGGTGCTTCGCGACCAGCATGAACTGGTCGGTCGTCGCGCGCAGCAGGTGGCGGTCGTGCGAGACGAGGATCAGCGTGCCCTCGAACTGCGCGAGCGCCATCGTCAGCGCATGGCGCGTTTCGAGGTCGAGGTGGTTGGTCGGTTCGTCGAGCAGCAGCAGGTTCGGCTTCTGCCAGATGATCAGCGCGAGCGCGAGGCGTGCCTTTTCGCCGCCCGAAAACGGCCCGACGGGGCTGGTTGCCATGTCGCCCGAGAAGTTGAAGCCGCCGAGGAAGTCGCGCAGTTCCTGCTCGCGCGTGTCGGGCGCGAGCCGCGCCAGATGCGCCAGCGGCGAATCGTCCTCACGCAGCGTTTCGAGCTGGTGCTGCGCGAAATAGCCGATCGTCAGCCCCTTGCCGTCGCGGACGTGCCCCGACAGCGGCGCGAGCGTGCCGGCCAGCGTCTTGATCAGCGTCGACTTGCCCTGGCCGTTCGCGCCGAGCAGGCCGATGCGCTGGCCGTTCTGGATCGACAGCGCGACGCGCTCGACGATCGGGATCTCCGCTCCGCCGTCGGCGTGGTAGCCGCAGCGGACGTCTTCCATCACCATCATCGGGTTCGGCGCGGCGTCGGGCGTGCGGAATTCGAACGTGAACGGCGACGCGATGTGCGCGGGCGCGATCAGCTCCATCTTCTCGAGCGCCTTCATCCGGCTCTGCGCCTGCTTGGCCTTGGTCGCCTTGGCCTTGAAGCGGTCGACGAAGCTTTGCAGGTGCTCGATCGTCTTCTGCTGCTTTTCGTAGGCGCTTTGCTGGAGCGCCAGTTGCTGCGCGCGCAGCACTTCGAACTGCGAGTAGTTGCCGCCGTAGCGCTTCACCTGGCGGTTTTCCAGGTGCAGCGTGACATTGCAGATCGAATCGAGGAATTCGCGGTCGTGCGAAATCACGACGAGCGTGCCGGGGTAGCGGTGCAGCCAGTCTTCGAGCCAGACGATCGCGTCGAGGTCGAGGTGGTTCGTCGGTTCGTCGAGCAGCAGCAGGTCGGAGCGGCACATCAGCGCCTGCGCGAGATTCAGGCGCATGCGCCAGCCGCCGGAGAAGCTGGCGACGGATTCGCGCGTCTGCGCGAGCGTGAAGCCGAGACCGAGCAGCAGCGCCTCGGCACGGGCCGGCGCGGTGTAGCCGTCGGCGTCGGCGAATGCCGCGTGCGCGTCGGCTTCGGCGGCGCCGTCATGCGCAGCGGACGCGGCGGCGATGCGCGCCTCGATCTCGCGCAGCGCGGCGTCGCCGTCGAGCGTGTAGTCGAGTGCCGAGCGGTCGACGGCGGGCGTTTCCTGCGACACGTGGGCGATCCGCCACGACGGCGGCATCGAGAAATCGCCGCCGTCGGAGTGCAGCTCGCCGCGCAGGACCGAGAACAGCGTCGACTTGCCGGCGCCGTTCGCGCCGATCAGGCCGGCTTTCTCGCCGGGATTGAGCACGAAGGAGGTCGACTCGAACAGCGGCTTGGTGCCGCGCGCAAGGCTGAACTGATTGAAACGGATCACGGCGGAAATGACTGGCCAAAACCGATATTCTAGACTGCGCGCCGCTTGCGCCGGGCATTGGCCGTTCGGCGGATGCCGCAATGGCGCAATTTCGCCTAGACTCCACGTCGATCCGGTTTCGTAAAAGGAGTGCCCGATGTCCACCCTGTATTCGTTCAGCGCAGAGACGCTTGCCGGCGAGCCGGCCTCGCTCGACGCGTATCGCGGCAAGGTGCTGCTGATCGTCAACACCGCGAGCGAGTGTGGTTTCACGCCGCAGTACGCCGGCCTGCAGAAGCTGTACGACCAGTACGCGGCGCGCGGCTTCTACGTGCTCGGCTTCCCGTGCAACCAGTTCGGCAAGCAGGAGCCCGGCGACGCCGCGCAGATCGGCGCGTTCTGCGAGCGCAATTACGGCGTCACGTTCCCGATGTTCGCGAAGATCGACGTGAAGGGCGACCATGCGCATCCGCTGTACCGCTACCTGACCGACGAGGCGCCCGGCATTCTCGGCCTCAAGGCGATCAAGTGGAACTTCACGAAATTCCTGATCGATCGCGAAGGGCGCATCGTCAAGCGCTATGCGCCGTCCACCAAGCCGGACGAAATCGCCGCGGATATCGACAAGCTGCTGTGACGGCTGCCGGCGTCGTTCGCGGCGCCGGTGCGGGGCGCCTGCCCGCCGCGGTCCCGGCCGTCAGAGGATCGGTGCGAACAGCCGCGCGACGTGCATCGCGATGCGTCGCCAGGCAGGCGATCGGCGGTATTCGTTCGCATCGACCTCGTACGCCTGTGCGAAGTCGGCAGCGAGCATCGTCTCGACCTCGTCGGCGAATGCGCGGTCGACGGTCAGCACCATGATCTCGAAATTGAGGCGGAACGAACGGTTGTCGAGATTCGCGCTGCCGATCGCCGCCGCGATGCGGTCGATCAGCACGACCTTCTGGTGCAGGAAGCCGGGCCGGTAGCGGAATACCTTCACGCCCGCATCGACCAGGTCGCGCGCGTACAGCTTCGACGCCTCGAATACCACGTAGTGATCGCGCCGGCTCGGAATCAGGATGCGCACGTCGACGCCGCGCATGACGGCGAGCTTCAGCGCGGAGATCACGGCTTCGTCGGGGACGAGGTACGGCGTGGTGATCCAGACCCGTTCGCGTGCGGCGTTGATCGCCTCGACGAAGAACAGCGAGCCCGTCTCCTGCTTGTCGGCCGGCCCCATCGGCACGGCGAGGCAATGCATGTTGTCGCCCGGCTGCGCGGGCGGCGGCATCGCGAGCGGCGGCAGCTTCTGCGTCGCCCAGTGCCAGTCTTCGGCGAACACGTACTGGATGCTCGCGACCACGGGGCCGCGTATCTCGATGTGCGTGTCGCGCCACGGCGACAGGCGCGGCTTCGCGCCGAGATATTCGACGCCGACGTTGTGGCCGCCGACGAACGCGCGATTGCCGTCGACCACGACGATCTTGCGGTGGTTGCGGAAGTTGAGCTGGAAACGGTTGACGAACTTCCGGTTGGTCGCGAACGGATGCACCTCGACGCCGCCCCGGCGCAATGTGTCGACGTAGCTGTGCGGCAAGTCGAAGCTGCCGATGCTGTCGTACAGGAGGCAGCAGCGCACGCCGGCTGCCGCACGCGCGAGCAGCGAGTCGCGCAGCATCCGGCCGAGCGCATCGTCGCGCACGATGAAGAACTGCACCACCACGTAATCGCGCGCGGCGTCGATTGCGGCGAGGATCGCCGAGAACGTCGCATCGCCGTTCACGAGCGTGCGCACCGAATTGCCGCCGAGGAACGGCATGCCGCCGAGTCGCGTAAGCGCGAGCACCGCGGCCTGGCCGATCGCGTCGGCGGCCGGCCCGTCGGTCGCGTCGGTGCTGAGCCAGGGCGAGCGGGGTGTGTGCATGCGCAACATTTCCAGCTCGTGGCGCCGGGCGTCGACGTAGCCGGAGAACTTGCTGCGACCGAGGAACAGGTACGGAACGAGCGTCAGGTACGGCATGGCCGCAAGCGAGACGGCCCATGCGATCGCACCTTGCGACGTGCGCGTGTTCATGATCGCGTGGCACGCAGCGACGATCCCGAGCACATGGATGGTCAGGATCAGGGTGCCGAGATGTAGCCAGTCGAGGGTCATGGGCGCGTGACGGACTCCTGAGGTCGCGCGGCCGGGCGGCCGCCTACGCGCATCTTACCCAACCGTGCGGCGCAACGGTGCACCGCACGGTGGGCGAGCCGAAAAGGCTTAGGCCTTGCGCGGCAGGTCCGACGCCTGGATCAGGAACACGGCGTCGTCGCCCGCGCTGGTCGGCAGCCACGTGAGTTCGAGGCCGCCGAACGCGGCTTCGACGTTCTCGCGCTCGTTGCCGATCTCGACGACGAGCACGCCGTCGTCGTGCAGCCAGCGATGGGCTTCGGCGACGATGCGTCGCACGATGTCCATCCCGTCGTCGCCACCCGCGAGCGCCATCTCCGGCTCGTGCCGGTACTCGGGCGGCAGTGCGGCCATCGACGACGCATTCACGTACGGCGGGTTCGTCAGGATCACGTCGTAGCGCGAGTCCGGGTCCGTGCGGAATGCGGGCAGCGGCGCGTAGAGGTCGCCGCGGTGCAGCCCGATGCGGTCTTCGAGGCCGTAGTCGCGCACGTTGATCTCGGCGACTTCGAGGGCCTTGTCGGACAGGTCGACCGCGTCGATCTCGGCATTCGGGAACGCGCTCGCCGCGAGGATCGCGAGGCAGCCCGAGCCCGTGCACAGCTCGAGCACGGCGCCGACCTGTTCGGGATCGGCGACGTACGGCTGCAGCCCGTCGTCGAGCAGTTCGCCGATGAACGAGCGCGGCACGATCACGCGTTCGTCGACGTAGAAGCGGTGGCCATGCATCCAGGCTTCATGCGTGAGGTACGCGGCCGGCACGCGGTCGGTCGCGCGCCGTTCGATCACGGCGAGCACGGCCGCGATTTCGTCGGGCAGGAGCCGTGCGTCGAGGAACGGCTCGAGCGTGTCGAGCGGCAGGTCGAGCGTGCGCAGCACGAGGTAGGCCGCTTCGTCGTACGCATTGTCGGAGCCGTGGCCGAACGCGAGCTTCGCCTTCGAGAAGCGCGTGACCGCGTAGCGCAGCAGGTCGCGGACTGTGGCAAAAGGTGTCGTCATGCGAGGCTCCATCAGGCGATCAGTTGTTCGAGCACGCGTCGGTACACGTTCTTCAGCGGATCGATGAAGCGCACTTCGATGTGCTCGTCGATCTTGTGGATGCTGCCGTTCGGCGGCCCGAACTCGATCACCTGCGGGCAGATGCGCGCGATGAAACGGCCGTCCGACGTGCCGCCCGTGGTCGACAGCTCGGTCGTGATGCCGGTCTCGGTGCGGATCGCGTTTTCCAGCGCGCCCGACAGCTCGCCGCGCGGCGTGAGGAACGGCAGGCCGCTCACCGACCACTTCAGCGTGTATTCGAGGCCGTGCTTGTCGAGGATCGCGTGCACGCGTGCCTGCAGGCCCTCGACCGTGCTCGCGGTCGAGAAGCGGAAGTTGAACAGCAGGTCGGCGTGGCCGGGGATCACGTTGGTCGCGCCGGTGCCGGCGTGCAGGTTCGATACCTGCCAGGTGGTCGGCGGGAAGTATTCGTTGCCTTCGTCCCATTGCTCGGCGGCGAGCTCGGCGAGCGCCGGCGCGAGCAGGTGGATCGGGTTCTTCGCGAGGTGCGGATAGGCGATGTGGCCCTGCACGCCCTTGACGACCAGTTCGCCCGACATCGAGCCGCGGCGGCCGTTCTTGACGACGTCGCCGAGTTCGTGGGTCGACGTCGGTTCGCCGACGATGCAGTAGTCCATGCGTTCGCCGCGCGCTTCGAGCAGCTCGACGACCTTCACGGTGCCATCGGTGGCGGGGCCTTCCTCGTCGCTCGTGATCAGGAACGCGATCGCGCCGCGGTGGCCGGGGTGTGCCGCGACGAATTCCTCGGACGCGACGACGAACGCCGCGAGCGACGTCTTCATGTCGGCCGCGCCGCGGCCGTACAGCTTGCCGTCCCGATGGGCGGGGATGAACGGCGGCGAGCTCCATTGCTCGAGCGGGCCGGTCGGTACGACGTCGGTGTGGCCCGCGAAGGCGAGCAGCTTGCCGTCGCGGCCGTCGGCGCCGCGCTTGACGGCCCACAGGTTGGTCACGCCGTGCGACGCGATGGTCTCGCATTCGAAGCCGAGTGCGGCGAGGCGCTCGGTCATGATCTGCTGGCAATGCTGGTCGTCGGGCGTCACGGACGCGCGGGCGATCAGCTGTTCGGTAAGGGCTAGGGTGGCGGACATGGTTCGGACCACTTTCGATAAAAAATGCCGGCGCGGTGGCCGGCAGCGACAAGACGTCGGGCTGCGCCGACAGGCGCAGCGCGGGCAGCCCTATGCGGCAAACAGCGCCGCGTATTGATCGGCCACGAAGCCGAGCGATTTCACGCGGCCGTTGACCACCAGCACGGGGCGCTTGATGACCGACGGCTTGTGGATCATCAGCGCGACCGCGCCGGTCTTCGTTTCGGCGGCCGCCTTCATTGCGTCGTCGAGGCCGCGCCACGTGGTGCCGCGCTTGTTGACGAGTGCGTCGAGCGACACGTCCTTCAGCCAGTCTTCGATCAGCGGCGCGCTGACGCCGAGCTTCTTGAAGTCGTGGAACTCGAATTCGACGCCGTGATCGTCGAGCCACACGCGGGCCTTCTTCACGGTGTCGCAGTTCGGAATGCCGTAGACGACCACGGTGTGCGGCTTCGCCATCAGTCGCCTCGCAGCAGCTCGTTCAGGCCGACCTTCGCGCGCGTCTTCGCGTCGACCTTCTTGACGATCACCGCGCAATACAGGCTGTGCGAGCCATCCTTCGACGGCAGGTTGCCGGCGACGACGACCGAACCGGCCGGGATGCGGCCGTAGCTGACTTCGCCCGTCTCGCGATCGTAGATCTTCGTGCTCTGGCCGAGGTACACGCCCATCGAGATCACCGAGTTTTCCTCGACGATCACGCCTTCGACGACTTCCGAGCGGGCGCCGATGAAGCAGTTGTCTTCGATGATGACCGGGTTCGCCTGCAGCGGCTCGAGCACGCCGCCGATGCCGACGCCGCCCGACAGGTGCACGTTCTTGCCGATCTGCGCGCACGAACCGACCGTTGCCCACGTGTCGACCATCGTGCCTTCGTCGACGTACGCGCCGATGTTGGTGTACGACGGCATCAGCACGACGTTCTTCGCGATGAACGAGCCGCGGCGCGCGATGGCCGGCGGGACGACGCGGAAGCCGCCTGCGGCGAAATCTTCGGCCGTGTAGTTCGCGAACTTCGACGGCACCTTGTCGTAGAACTGCGAGTAGCCGCCGGCGGGCATCGGCGCGTTGTCCTCCAGGCGGAACGACAGCAGCACGGCCTTCTTCAGCCACTGGTGCACGGTCCAGTTGCCGTCGATCTTCTCGGCAACGCGCAGCGCGCCTTTGTCGAGCTGCTCGATCGCGTGCGCGACGGCTTCGCGGACGTCGGCCGGTGCGGCCTTCGGCGACAGCTCGGCGCGGTTGTCCCAGGCGGTATCGATGATTTGCTGAAGTTGTTGCGACATGTTCGTTTTCGCAGGAGATTGGATGGAATTGATCGGATGGACGATTACCGCGCGAGAGACCGGCAGAAATCGACGATGCGTTGCGCGCCCTCGACGCATTCGGGGGTGCCCGCGACGAGCGCGATCCGGATGAAATCGCGGCCCGGATTCGTGCCGTGCGCATCGCGCGCGAGGTACGAGCCGGGCAGAACCGTCACATTATAGTCGGCGTACAGGCGGCGGGCGAACTCGGTGTCCGACAGGCCGGTGCGCGACACGTTGGCCCACAGGTAGAACGCCGCGTCGGGCAGTTTCACGTCGATCACGTCGGCGAGCATCGGCGTGACCGTGCTGAACTTCTGCAGGTACAGCGCGCGGTTCTCGCGCACGTGCGCCTCGTCGTTCCACGCGGCGATGCTCGCGTGCTGCCAGACCGGCGACAGCGCCGCGCCGTGGTACGTGCGATACAGCAGGAATTGCTTCAGCAGCGCGGCGTCGCCGGCGACGAAACCCGAGCGCATGCCCGGCACGTTCGAGCGTTTCGACAGGCTGGACAGCATCACGAGCCGCTCGAAGCCGCGGCCGAGGCGGTGCGCGGCCTCGAGGCCGCCGAGCGGCGGTGCCGCTTCGTCGAAATAGATTTCCGAATAGCACTCGTCGGACGCGATCACGAAACCGTGGCGGTCGGACAGCGCGAACAGCTCGCGCCAGTCGTCGAGCGTCAGCACGGCGCCCGTCGGGTTGCCCGGCGAGCACACGTACAGCAGCTGCGTGCGCGCCCAGACCGCGTCGGGCACCGACGCGTAGTCGCACGCGAAGTTGCGGGCCGGGTCGCTGTTCGCGAAATAGGGTTCGGCACCGGCCAGCAGCGCCGCGCCTTCGTAAATTTGATAGAAAGGATTCGGACAGAGTACGATCGCCTTCTCGCCCGTTTCGGACGGGCGTGCGTCGATCACCGTCTGGGCGAGCGAGAACAGCGCCTCGCGCGAACCCGACACGGGCAGCACCTGCGTGGCCGGATCGATGGCCGGCAGCCCGTAGCGGCGCTCGAGCCAGTGCGCGATCGACGTACGCAGCGCGTCCGAGCCGGCGGTGGCCGGGTACGACGCGAGACCGTCGAGCGCGGCCACCACGGCGTCGCGGATCAGCGCCGGGGTCGCATGTTTGGGCTCGCCGATGCCGAAGCTGATCGGTTTGAGGGCGCCGGAGGGCGTCACGTCCTTGAACAGGGCGCGCAGCTTTTCGAAGGGATAGGGCTGGAGCGAGTCGAGTCGAGGGTTCACGGGCGAAGCGGCCATCGCGGCCGGTTGGAGCGAAAGAAGCGGCGGGCGCGCCGCGCGGCTGCGAACGGGCGCCGCGGGCGCACGGGTCGCAACGGACGATTATAGCGTGACGGAACGCGGTCACGGCCTGCCGGAACGGCGGCCGGGCCGGTCGAATAAAGGGTATCGAACCAAATGAATAACGCGGTACGCGGCAGCCTGCCGACGCTGGCCATCCTGATCGGCGCATCGGTATGGGGCCTGATCTGGTATCCGCTGCGGATCCTTGCGTCGCTCGGCGTGACGGGCACGCTCGCGAGCGCGCTGACGAGCCTCGTCGCGTTCCTGTTCGTGATCGTCGCGCGGCACCGCACGATCGCGACGCTGCGCTGGCACTGGGTGCTGCCGGGCATCGCGGTGACGGCCGGCGTGACGAACCTCGGGTTCGTCTGGGGCACGATCCACGGCGAGGTGCTGCGCGTGATGCTGCTGTTCTACCTGACGCCGGCCTGGACCGCGATCTACGCACACTTCCTGCTGCGCGAGCGGCTGACTTGGGCCGGCGCCGGGCTCGCGGCGTTGTCGATCGGCGGCGCGATGCTGATGCTGTGGTCACCGGCGCTCGGCTTGCCGCTGCCGGCCAACCCGGCCGAATGGGCCGGTCTCGCGGCCGGGCTCAGTTTCGCGATGAGCAACGTGCTGGTAATCAAGGCGAGCCGCGAGCTGCCCGACATGCGCGCCGAAATGCGCACCGCGACGCTGTTCGGCGGCGCGGCCGTGTTCGGCGCGATCGCGTCGCTGTTCGAGGGGCTGCCGGCTGCGCCGGCGGGCGGCCAGCTCGGTGTCGCCGCGCTGATCATCGTCGCGATCGGCGTGACGATGGCGTCGAACAACCTGCTCGTGCAGTACGGGCTCGCGCGTGTGCCGGCGAACCGCGCGTCGATCATCATGCTGTTCGAGATCGTGATCACCGCGCTGTCGGCGTGGGTGTTCGCGAACGAGCTGCCGACCGCGCGCGAGTGGGCGGGCGGCGCATGCATCGTGCTGGCCACGCTGCTGTCGAGCCGGGTCCATCGTGCCGCGCCGGCACCGGACAAACCCGGCGACGGTCGGGACGGTGCACGCGCGATGGTATGATGGAAGCCGTTTGCGGGGCCCAACGCTGGATGCGCGCGGCCCCGCTTTTGAATTCCGGGGCGCGTCGCGCGCATGGGCCGTCCGGCCTCGCGCAGTGCGGCTCCGTCCGTTTCACACCTTCTTCACATCCGATACCGCCGTGCGTCTGAGCTCGATCAAACTCGCTGGCTTCAAATCCTTTGTCGATCCCACGCATTTCCAGGTTCCGGGCCAGCTTGTCGGCGTGGTGGGCCCGAACGGGTGCGGCAAGTCCAACATCATCGACGCCGTGCGCTGGGTGCTCGGCGAGTCGCGCGCTTCCGAGCTGCGCGGCGAGTCGATGCAGGACGTGATCTTCAACGGCTCGACCGCCCGCAAGCCCGGCAGCCGGGCCAGCGTCGAACTGATCTTCGACAACTCCGACGGCCGCGCGGCCGGGCAGTGGGGCCAGTACGGCGAAATCGCCGTGAAGCGCGTGCTCACGCGCGACGGCACGTCGAGTTACTACATCAACAACCTGCCGGCGCGCCGCCGCGACATCCAGGACATCTTCCTCGGCACGGGCCTCGGGCCGCGTGCGTACGCGATCATCGGGCAGGGCATGATCGCGCGGATCATCGAGGCGAAGCCGGAAGAGCTGCGCGTGTTCCTAGAGGAAGCCGCCGGCGTGTCGAAGTACAAGGAACGCCGCCGCGAAACCGAGAACCGCCTGCACGACACGCGCGAGAACCTGACGCGCGTCGAGGACATCGTCCGCGAACTCGGCGCGAACCTCGAAAAGCTCGAGGCGCAGGCGGTGGTCGCGACCAAGTACAAGGAACTCGTCGCCGACGGCGAGGAGAAGCAGCGCCTGCTGTGGCTGCTGCGCAAGAACGAGGCCGCCGGCGAGCAGCAGAAGCAGCAGCGCGCGATCGAACAGGCGCAGATCGACCTCGAGGCGCAGACGGCGAAGCTGCGCGAGGTCGAGGCGCAGCTCGAAACGCTGCGTGTCGCGCATTACTCGGCGAGCGACGCGATGCAGGGCGCGCAGGGTTCGCTCTACGAGGCGAATGCCGAGGTGAGCCGCCTCGAAGCCGAGATCAAGTTCATCGTCGAATCGCGCAATCGCGTGCAGGCGCAGATCGCCGCGCTGAATGCGCAGCGCGAGCAATGGCGCGCGCAGGCCGAGAAGGCGCAGGACGAGCTCGAGGAAGCCGAGGAAGCGCGCGCGATGGCCGACGAGAAGGCCGCGCTCGCCGAAGACAACGCCGCCGCGAAGCACGACGCGCTGCCGGCGCTCGAAGCGAAATGGCGCGATGCACAGGCGCAGCTCAACGACGAGCGCGCGCGGATCGCGCAGACCGAACAGTCGCTGAAACTCGAGGCCGCGCACCAGCGCAACGCCGACCAGCAGCTTCAGCAGCTTCAGCAGCGCCATGAGCGCCTGAAGAGCGAAGCGGGCGGGCTCGACGCGCCGGACGAGGCCCAGCTCGAGGAGCTGCGCATGCAGCTGGCCGAGCAGGAAGAGATCCTTGCCGAAGCGCAGGCGCGCCTCGCCGACGCGCAGGAAACGGTGCCGCGCCTCGATGGCGAACGCCGTGCCGCGCAGGAGCGCGTGCAGGCCGAGGCCGCGCAGATCCACCAGCTGGAGGCGCGTCTCGCCGCGTTGAAGCAACTGCAGGAAAACGTGCAGACCGAAGGCAAGGTGCAGCCGTGGCTCGACAAGCACGAGCTCGGTGCGCTGCCGCGCCTGTGGAAGAAGCTGCACGTCGAGGCCGGCTGGGAAGCGGCGCTCGAGGCCGTGCTGCGCGAGCGTCTCGCCGCGCTCGAAGTGTCGAATCTCGACTGGGTGAAGGCATTCGCGACCGATGCGCCGCCGGCGAAGCTCGCGTTCTATGCGCCGCCTGCGGCCGGCGAACCGCCCGCGGCCGTGGCGGGCCTGCGCCCGGTGCTGTCGCTCGTGCGCATCGACGATGCGGGCATCCGTGCGGTGCTGAACGACTGGCTCGGCAACGTGTATGTCGCCGACGACGTCGCACAGGCGCTCGCGACGCGCACGCAGCTGCCGGCAGGCGGTGCGTTCGTCGTCAAGGCCGGCCATGTCGTCACGCGCGTCGGCGTGCAGCTCTATGCCGCCGATTCGGAGCAGGCCGGGATGCTGGCCCGCCAGCAGGAAATCGAAAACCTGACGCGCCAGGTGCGTGCGCAGGCACTGCTCGCCGACGAGGCGCGCACGGCAGCCGTGCGGGCGGAAGCCGCGCACACGCAGGCCACGCAGGCGCTCGGCGACGTGCGCGCACAGGCTGAGCGTGCGACGCAACGCGTGCACGCGCTGCAGATGGACGTGCTGAAGCTCGCGCAGGCGCACGAACGTTACACGCAGCGCAGCACGCAGATCCGCGAGGAACTCGAGGAAATCGGCGCGCAGATCGAAGAGCAGCGCGCGATGCGCGCTGAATCGGAAGCGAATTTCGAGCGTTTCGACGGCGAACTCGCGGAGCTGCAGGCGCGCTTCGAGGACAACCAGCTCGCATTCGAAGCACTCGACGAATCGCTGACGCAGGCACGTCAGGAAGCGCGCGACCTGGAGCGCGGCGCGAACGACGCGCGCTTCGCAGCGCGCAACGCGGTCACGCGGATCGACGAACTCAAGCGCAGCATCCAGGTCGCGCACGAGCAGAGCGAACGTGTTGCCGGATCGCTGGAAGACGCACGCGCCGAACTCGAGACGATCAACGAGCAGACCGCGCACACGGGCCTGCAGGACGCGCTCGAAGTGCGTGCGGTGAAGGAAGAGGCGCTGCAGGCCGCGCGGATCGAACTCGACGACCTGACCGCGAAGCTGCGCGCGTCGGACGAGCAGCGGCTCGTCGCCGAGCGTTCGCTGCAGCCGCTGCGCGACCGCATCACCGAGCTGCAGTTGAAGGAGCAGGCCGCGCGCCTGGCGGTCGAGCAGTTCGCCGAGCAACTGACCGCGGCCGAGGTCGACGAGGAGGCGCTGCGCGAGAAGCTCACGCCGGATCTGAAGCCGTCGTACCTGCAAGGCGAGGTCACGCGCCTGAACAACGCGATCAACGCGCTCGGCCCGGTGAACATGGCCGCGCTCGACGAGCTGAAGGCCGCGAGCGAGCGCAAGGTGTTCCTCGATGCGCAGTCGGCCGACCTGATCGACGCGATCACGACGCTCGAGGACGCGATCCACAAGATCGACCAGGAAACCCGTACGCTGCTGCAAGGCACTTTCGACGAGGTCAACCGTCACTTCAGCGACCTGTTCCCGCGCCTGTTCGGCGGCGGCCAGGCGAAGCTGATCATGACGGGCGACGAGATCCTCGATGCCGGCGTGCAGGTGATGGCGCAGCCGCCGGGCAAGAAGAACGCGACGATTCACCTGCTGTCGGGCGGCGAGAAGGCGCTGACCGCGACCGCACTGGTGTTCGCGATGTTCCAGCTCAATCCGGCGCCGTTCTGTCTGCTCGACGAGGTCGACGCGCCGCTCGACGACGCGAACACCGAGCGTTTCGCGAATCTCGTGCGCGCGATGTCCGACAAGACGCAGTTCCTGTTCATCTCGCACAACAAGATCGCGATGGAGATGGCGCAGCAGCTGATCGGCGTGACGATGCAGGAGCAGGGCGTGTCGCGGATCGTCGCGGTGGACATGGAAACCGCCGCGGGTTTTGCCCGGAATTGACGTTTGACGAAACCGGACCGCGTTCGCGCGGCGCATGGGCGCCCGTTCGCGGTTCCGACGAACAAGAATTGCTGATGGAGCGTGCATGGACGAGTTGACACTCGGTTTGATCGGCGCGGGCGCCGTCGTGGTGGGCGGCGTCGTGGTCTACAACGCATGGCAGGGCGCGAAGGTGCGGCGCAGGATGCCGCGCCCGATGCCGGAGGAAGCGGCCGAGGCGATGAACCGCCCCGAGCGCGACGAAGAGTTGCCGTTCATCGAGCCGGTGCGTCAGCCGGTGCGGCGCGAGCCTGCGGTGCCGGCTGCGACTGCTGCTGCGGCCACCGCGTCGGCGGAAGTCGCGCGCGTCGAGCCGACCTTCGGCGGTGCGGCGCCTGCCGACATGCCGGCCGACCTGCAGGCCGAGGCGACCGGTGTCGAGCCGTCGGCAGAGCCGGCCGAGCCGGTCGACGCGGTTGCCGGAGAAGACACCGTGCCGGCCGCCGCGCACGACACGCACGCTGAAGCGGCCGAGCCGGTCGAACCCGTGCTGCCGGCCGCGACGACGATCTCGTCGGCACCGCCGGCGATCGTCGACCGCCGGATCGACTGCATCGTGCCGATCCGGCTCAACGGTTTGCTGCCGGGCGACAAGATCCTGCCGGCCGCGCAGCGGCTGCGCCGCGCGGGCAGCAAGCCCGTGCATATCGAAGGCAAGCCCGAAGGCGGCCAGTGGGAGCTGCTGCAGAACGGCGTGCGCTACGAGGAACTGCGCGCAGCCGCGCAGCTCGCGAACCGCAGCGGTGCGCTGAACGAGCTCGAGTTCTCCGAATTCGTGACAGGTGTCCAGCAGTTCGCCGACGCGATCGACGGCGCGCCGGAATTCCCGGACATGATGGAAACGGTCGCGATGGCGCGCGAGCTCGACGCGTTTGCCGCGCAGTGCGACGCGCAACTGTCGATCAACGTGATGTCGGACGGCGCGCCGTGGTCGGCGAACTACGTGCAGGCGGTCGCGTCGCAGGACGGGCTGCTGCTGTCGCGGGACGGCACGCGTTTCGTGAAGCTCGACGCGAAGCAGAACCCGGTGTTCATGCTGCAGTTCGGCGACACGAACTTCCTGCGTGACGACCTCACGTACAAGGGCGGCAACATGATCACGCTGGTGCTCGACGTGCCGGTCGCCGAAGAGGACATCCTGCCGTTCCGGCTGATGTGCGACTACGCGAAGTCGCTGTCCGAACGGATCGGTGCGCGGGTCGTCGACGATTCGCGCCGGCCGCTGCCGGAATCGACGCTCGTCGCGATCGACCAGCAACTGATGAAGCTGTACGCGAAGCTCGAGGAAGCCGGCATCCCGGCCGGTTCGCCGGTCACGCGCCGCCTCTTCAGCCAGTAACGCGAACGCACGGGCGGCGGGCTTCGGCGCCGCCGTTCGTCGCTGCGGCGCACACCTCGCTGTTTGCGCTGCAGCACGCGCATCGGGCGCGTTTTGCGCGCCCCGCCACGGCGGCAAACTGAGATAATCGGGCATCCGATTTTCTCAGAACGAATCTGCCGCCAGCATGGCCCGAACCCAAGCCGAACCGCCAGCCAGCCAGCCCGACGCGCGCGCCGCGTGGCTGCGCGACCAACTCGAGCGGGCGAACTACGCCTACTACGTGCTCGATCAGCCGGATCTGCCCGACGCCGAGTACGACCGACTGTTTCGCGAACTGCAGCAGCTCGAAACCGATCATCCCGAACTCGTGACGCCCGATTCGCCGACGCAGCGCGTAGGCGGCGAGGCGGCCGGCGGCTTCACGCCGGTCGTCCACGACGCGCCGATGCTGTCGCTGAACAACGGTTTTACCGACGAGGACATCGTCGCGTTCGACAAGCGCGTCGCCGATGCGCTCGACAAGGCGACCGATCTCGCCGGTTCGGTGACGGAGCCGGTCGACTACGCGTGCGAACTGAAGTTCGACGGTCTCGCGATCTCGCTGCGTTACGAGCAGGGCGTATTCGTGCAGGCGTCGACGCGCGGCGACGGCACGACCGGCGAGGACGTGACCGAGAACGTGCGCACGATCCGCTCGATTCCGCTGAAGCTGAAGGGCAAGAACGTGCCGGCCGTACTCGACGTGCGCGGCGAGGTGCTGATGTTCAAGCGCGATTTCGCACGCCTGAACGAACGCCAGCGCGCGGCCGAGCAGCGCGAATTCGCGAACCCGCGCAACGCGGCGGCCGGCAGCCTGCGCCAGCTCGACTCGAAGATCACCGCGCAGCGTCCGCTGTCGTTCTTCGCGTACGGGATCGGCGTGCTCGACGGGATGCCGATGCCCGATACGCACAGCGCGCTGCTCGACTGGTACGAGTCGCTCGGCCTGCCCGTGAACCGCGAGCGCGCGGTCGTGCAGGGCGCCCAGGGTTTGCTCGACTTCTTCCGCAAGATCGGCGAGAAGCGCGAGTCGCTGCCCTACGACATCGACGGTGTCGTCTACAAGGTCAACCGGCGTGACGAGCAGGAGCGCCTCGGCTTCGTGTCGCGTGCGCCGCGCTTTGCGCTCGCTCACAAGTTCCCCGCGCAGGAAGCGCTGACGAAGCTCGTCGCGATCGACGTGCAGGTCGGGCGCACCGGTGCGATCACACCGGTCGCGCGCCTCGAGCCGGTGTTCGTCGGCGGTGCGACGGTGACCAACGCGACGCTGCACAACGAGGACGAGGTGCGCCGCAAGGACATCCGGATCGGCGATACCGTGATCGTGCGCCGCGCCGGCGACGTGATCCCCGAAGTGGTCGGTGCGCTGCTCGACCGGCGTCCGGCCGATGCGGCCGAATTCGTGATGCCGACCGAATGCCCGGTGTGCGGCTCGAAGATCGAGCGCCTGCCGGACGAGGCGATCGCGCGCTGCACGGGCGGCCTGTTCTGTCCGGCGCAGCGCAAGCAGGCGCTGTGGCACTTCGCGCAGCGCCGCGCACTCGACATCGACGGTCTCGGCGAGAAGATCATCGACCAGCTCGTCGAGCTGAATCTCGTGCGCACGCCGGCCGACCTGTTCAATCTCGGCTTTGCGACGCTCGCCGAGCTCGACCGGTTTGCCGAGAAGTCCGCACAGAACCTGCTCGACTCGCTCGAGAAGGCGAAGCACACGACGCTCGCGCGCTTCATCTACGGGCTCGGTATCCGTCACGTGGGCGAATCGACCGCGAAGGATCTCGCGAAGCATTTCGGCTCGCTCACGCCGATCATGGACGCGTCGATCGAAGAGCTGCTCGAAGTCAACGACGTCGGGCCGATCGTCGCTGAGTCGCTCCACCAGTTTTTCGCGGAAGAGCACAACCGGACCGTGATCGAGCAGTTGCGCGCGCCGGGCAAGGTGACGTGGCCGGAAGGGCCGCCCGCGCCGAAGGCGCCGCAGGGCGTGCTGGCCGGCAAGACCGTCGTGCTGACGGGCACGCTGCCGACGCTCACGCGCGATGCCGCGAAGGAAATGCTCGAAGCGGCGGGCGCGAAAGTGGCCGGTTCGGTATCGAAGAAGACGGATTACGTGGTCGCGGGCGCCGAAGCCGGCAGCAAGCTCGCGAAGGCCGAGGAACTCGGCATCCCCGTGCTGGACGAAGACGGCCTGCACCAACTCCTGGAGGGCAATACGCCATGATTCGCGAGATCCTGAAGATGGGCGATCCGCGCCTGCTCGAAGTCGCCAAGCCGGTCGAGCGGTTCGATACACCCGAGCTGCACGAGATCGTCGCGGACATGTTCGAGACGATGCACCATGCGAACGGCGCCGGCCTGGCCGCGCCGCAGATCGGCGTCGGGCTGCAGATCATCATCTTCGGCTTCGGCAACAACAACCGCTACCCGGAAGCGCCGCCGGTGCCGGAGACCGTGCTGATCAACCCGAAGGTCGAGTACCTGCCGCCGGACATGGAAGAGGGCTGGGAAGGCTGCCTGTCGGTGCCGGGCATGCGCGGCGTCGTCAGCCGCTACGCGAAGGTGCGCTACAGCGGCTTCGACCAGTTCGGCGAGAAGATCGATCGTGTCGCCGAGGGATTCCACGCACGCGTCGTCCAGCACGAATACGATCACCTGATCGGCAAGCTGTATCCGATGCGGATCACCGATTTCACGCGCTTCGGCTTCACGGAGGTGCTGTTCCCGGGGCTCGATCCGGCTTCCGACGACTGATTCCTCTGCTTTCCCGGTTTCTCGCAGACAAGAAAAAGCCCGCTTGCGCGGGCTTTTTCATTGCATGGCCACGGGTGGCGCGCCGGCGGTCAGAACGTCTCGTCGGCCGACAGATAGCGCCATTGCCCTTGCGGCAGTGCGCCGAGCATTACGCGGCCCATCCGGACGCGTTTCAGGCCGATCACGTCGAGGCCCACCAGTTCGCACATGCGGCGGATCTGGCGCTTCTTGCCTTCGCGCAGCACGAAGCGCAACTGCTCGCCGTTCTGCCAGCTCACCATCGCGGGCTTCAGCGCGACGCCGTCGAGCTCGAGGCCGTGGCGCAGCTTCGCGAGCGATTCCGCCGGGAAGTGCTGGTCGATGTCGATCAGCCGTTCGCCGAAGCGCACGCGCACCAGGTACTCCTTGTCGATATCCGACTGCTCGCCGATCAGCTGCTTCGCGATCACGCCGTTCTGCGTCAGCACGAGCAGGCCGGTCGAATCGATGTCCAGGCGGCCGGCCGGTGCGAGCGCGTGCAGGTGCTGCGGCGAGAAGCGTACAGGCGAATGGTCGCCGCTCCAGCGGTTCGCGCGCGTGATCAGCACGGCTGCCGGCTCGTAGCCGTCTTCCGCCTGGCCCGACACATAACCGACGGGCTTGTGCAGCAGGATCGTCACTTGCGCGGCCTGCGCGGCGCTCGCGCGCTCGTCGATCTCGATCTTCTGGTCGGCGCGGACCTTGGTGCCGAGCGTGTCGATGCGTTCGCCGTCGACGAGTACCCAACCCTTTTCGATCCATTCGTCGGCTTCGCGGCGCGAGCACATGCCGAGCTCGGACATCCGCTTCGACAGGCGCATCAGGCCCGTTTCGTCGCCGTAGTCGACGTCGGCCGCCGCGCGCTTGACCGGTTGCGCGGTCTTGACCGCACCGAACGAGCGGCGTTCGCCGTCGCGTGCGGGGCGAGCCGGGCGGTCGCCGAAGCTGCGCTTTGCGCCTTCGCCGGTTGCATTGTCGCGATAGGACGGGCGTTTGCCCTCGTCGGCGCCTGCGCGACGCGGACGTGCGTCGTCATCACGACGCGGCGGACGATCGGACGACGTGCGGCGGTCGCCGAAGCTGCGCTTTGCGCCTTCGCCGGTTGCCTTGTCGCGATAGGACGGGCGTTTGTCGTCGTCGGCGCCTGCGCGGCGCGGACGTGCATCGTCATCACGACGCGGCGGACGATCGGACGACGTGCGTCGATCGCCGAAGCTGCGCTTTGCGCCTTCGCCGGATGCCTTGTCGCGATAGGACGGGCGTTTGTCGTCGTCGCCACCTGCGCGGCGCGGACGGGCATCGTCATCGCGGCGCGGCGGACGGTCGGACGACGGGCGGCGGTCGCCGAAGCTGCGCTTTGCGCCTTCACCGGCTGCCTTGTCGCGATAGGACGAGCGTTTGTCGTCGTCGCCACCTGCGCGGCGCGGACGGGCATCGTCATCACGGCGCGGCGGACGATCGGACGACGTGCGACGGTCGCCGAAGCTGCGCTTCGCGCCTTCGCCGGATGCATTGTCGCGGTACGGCGCGCGCGCGCCGCCTTCACCACCCGCGCGACGCGGACGTGCGTCGTCATCACGGCGCGGCGGACGATCGGACGACGTGCGTCGATCGCCGAAGCTGCGCTTTGCACCTTCACCGGCTGCCTTGTCGCGATAGGACGGGCGTTTGTCGTTGTCGCCACCTGCGCGACGCGGACGTGCGTCGTCATCACGGCGCGGCGGTCGATCGGACGACGTGCGTCGATCGCCGAAGCTACGCTTCGCCCCTTCGCCGGCCGCGTTGTCGCGATACGGCGCGCGCGTGCCGCGTTCGGCACCGCCGTCACGCGGCGCACGCTTGGCCGGTGCGCGATCCGCGCCCGGGCGCTCGGCGCCTGCCGCGCCGCGCGGCTTGAACGAGCGTTCGCCGGCGGCGGCCGGGGACGCCTTCTTCGGGCGGGCCGGCTTGTCCCCTGCGGGCGGCGCAGCGGGACGCACCGCCTTGCGGGCGACGAGGCTGCCGGAGCGGACAGGGGCGCGGGTCGGCGACGCCGGCTTCGGATTCTTGACGGTTAGTTTGGTGCGCATAAACGCTGGAATTCATTCAGACTGCGATCGCACGCAGCAACTCGGTTTCAAGCTGGATCTGCAGGCGGTTGTCGGACAGGCCGGCACCCGCGAGCAGGAAGATGTCCTCGACGCGTTCGCCGAGCGTATTGATCCGCGCCGCATGGACGCCGATCCGATGCTCGGCGAGTACGCGCGCGATCGAATAGAGAAGGCCCGGCCGGTCGTTGGCCGACACGGACAGGATGTAGTACTGGCCGCGCTCGTCGGCCCGCAGGTCGACGCGCGGCGTGATCGGAAACGTCCGGGACAGCCTCGACAGGCGGCCCTTGGACGGCTCCGGCAGCGATGCGGTTTCGGTGAGCCGCGACGCGAGCTGTTGTTCGACGAGATTCGCGATGTCGCGGTAGCGCACGTCGCGTTCGGTCTGCGTGACGATGAAGTTGTCGAGCGCGTAGCCGTGCCGCGTCGTGCTGACGCGCGCGTCGAGCACCGACAGCCCGTTGCGGTCGAAATACGCGCAGATGCCCGCGAACAGGTCGGGCCGATCCTTCACGTACACGAGCACCTGAAGCGCATCGCCGATCGGCGACGGCCGCGCGCGGACGATCGCGGTTTCGGCGTTCACGTGCCGGTACAGCACGCGTGTCTGCCACGCGATGTCGGCTGCGTCGTGACGCAGGAAGAAGCCGACGTCGAGCTGGTCCCACAGTGCGCGATGGGCGTCGTCGGGCACGGTCTCGAGGCGCAGCAGCGCGAGCGCCTGCTCCTGCCGCGACTTCAGCTCCGAATGCGCGTCGGGGTTGGCCCCGCCGAGCACCGCGAGCGTGATGCGGTACAGGTCCTCGAGCAGCTTGCCTTTCCACGTGTTCCACACCTTCGGGCTCGTGCCGCGGATATCGGCGACGGTCAGCAGGTACAGCGCGGTGAGGTAGCGTTCGTTGCCGACGACTTCGGCAAAGCGCTTGATGACTTCGGGGTCGCTCGTGTCCTGCTTCTGCGCGACCTGGCTCATCGTCAGGTGATGCTGGACGAGCCACACGATCAGCGACGCGTCGTCGCCGGCGATGCCGTGCTCGCGGCAGAAGCGCCGCGCATCGGCCATCCCGAGCGTCGAGTGATCGCCGCCGCGGCCTTTCGCGATGTCGTGGAACAGCGCGGCGACATACAGCACCCACGGGCGCTCGAAGTTGCCGATCAACTGGCTGCAGAACGGATATTCGTGCGCGTGCTCGGCCACCGCGAAGCGGCGGATGTTGCGCAACACCATCAGGATGTGCTGGTCGACCGTGTACACGTGGTAGAGGTCGTGCTGCATCTGGCCTACGATGCGGCGGAAGTTCAGCAGATAGCGGCCGAGCACACTCGTCTGGTTCATCAGCCGGAACGCGTGCGTGATCCCTTCGGGCTGCTGCAGGATCCGCATGAACGTGTCGCGGTTCTGCGGATCGCGGCGCCACGCGTTGTTCATGATCTCGCGCGAGTTGTACAGCGCGCGCAGCGTGCGGGCGGACAGGCCCTTCACGCCGCGGGTCGTCTCGTACAGCAGGAACGCTTCGAGGATCGCGTCGGGATGGCGCTCGAACACGCCGTCGTCGACGATCTCGAGCATCCCCTGTTTCTCGACGAAGCGGTCGGGCGACAGCACGCGCGTGATGCCGCTCGTCGCGGGAAAGAGCTGCGCCTCGATGTTCTGGATCAGGATCGTCGCGAGCTGCGTGACGGCTTTCGCGGCCCAGTAATAGCGGCGCATCAGCTGCTCGCTCGCGCGCTTGGTCTGCGTCGGCTGGTAGCCGAAGCTCTCGGCCGCCTGCGTCTGCAGGTCGAACACGAGCATGTCCTGGCGGCGGCCGGCGATCACGTGCAGCCGCGCGCGCAGCGTCTTCAGGAAACCTTCGTTGCGGCGCAGCTCGCGCGCTTCGCGATCGGTGATGAGTCCGCGCGTGTCGAGTTCGCGCCAGCTGCTGCCGAAGCCCGCCGCGCGCGCGATCCACAGGATCGTCTGCAGGTCGCGCAGCCCGCCGGGGCTTTCCTTCACGTTCGGCTCGAGGCTGTACGGCGTGTCCTGGAACTTCGCGTGGCGCTGGCGCATCTCGAGCACCTTCGCGGTGAAGAACGCGCGGGCGTCGAGCGCCTCGTGGTAGCGCACCGTGAAGCGCTCGAACAGCGCGGTGCTGCCGACGATGCGCCGCGCTTCCAGCAGGGATGTTTGCACCGTGACGTCCTGCGACGCCTCCTCGATGCACTGCGCGACCGTGCGCACGCTGCTGCCGATCTCGAGGCCGAGATCCCACGCCATCCCGATGAAGCGCTCGATGCGCGCGTCGAGCGCCGGGTCGTGCGCATCGGGCAGCAGCACGAGGATGTCGACGTCGGAATAGGGCGCGAGCTCGCCGCGCCCGTAGCCGCCGACGGCGACGAGTGCGAGCGTCGCGGGCAGCCCGCAGTCGTCCCACACGCGCTTGAGCGCATCGTCGGTGAGTTTCGACAGCGCATGCATCAGGGACGCGACGTTCGTCGCGCGGCGAAAGCGCTCGAGCATCTCCGTCTTGGCGGCCTTGAATTCGGCGCGCCGCGACAGCGCGTCGGGCGAGGGGGCGGCGTGAGCGCTCATGGGCAGCCGGTCAGGTGCGGGTGGTGCGGGTAGGGCGGGCTGGCGCGAGAGCGCTCAGACCGCGGCGGCCGGTTGCGCGAACACGGGGCGCGCCGGCGTGCCGGCCGACACGGTCAGCACCTCGTAGCCGGTTTCGGTGACGAGCACCGTGTGCTCCCACTGCGCCGACAGGCTGCGGTCGCGCGTCTTGACGGTCCACTGGTCGGGCATCGTGCGGATGTCGCGCTTGCCGGCGTTGATCATCGGCTCGATCGTGAAGATCATCCCGGCCTTCAGTTCGATGCCGGTGCCCGGGCGGCCGTAGTGGACGACCTGCGGATCCTCGTGGAACACCGTGCCGATGCCGTGGCCGCAGTATTCGCGCACGACGCTGTAGCCTTGCGCTTCCGCGTGCTTCTGGATCGCGTAGCCGATGTCGCCGAGGTGCGCGCCGGGCTTGACCTGGTCGATGCCGAGCCACATGCACTCGTAGGTGGTCTGCACGAGGCGCTTCGCGAGGATCGAGCCCTCGCCGACGATGAACATCCGGCTGGTGTCGCCGAAGTAGCCGTTCTTGATCACGGTGATGTCGATGTTCAGCGCGTCGCCGTTCTTGATCACCTTCTCGCCGGGAATGCCGTGGCAGATCACGTCGTTGACCGAAATGCAGGTGGCCTTCGGGTACGGCGGGTAGCCGGGCGGCTGGTAGTTCAGCGGTGCCGGGATCGTGCCCTGTTCGTTGAGCATGAACTCGTGGCAGAGGCGGTCGAGTTCGGCGGTCGTGATGCCGGCGACGACGTGCGGCGTGATGAAGTCGAGCACTTCGCTCGCGAGACGGCAGGCGACGCGCATCTCGGCGATATCGTGTTCGTTTTTGAGCGTAATAGCCATCGAGGTATGCCTGGAATGCGGTGAATTGACGGATTATCGCACCTTCTGGCAGGCGTCGCAGCCCCTGCCGGCGGTGCGGATGCGGGTTTTCGCGGATTGTCCGGCCGGCTGCCGCGCGGCAAGCGAAAGTGGTGAGCGACTTGAGAGCGGACAAATCGGCGTGCTATACTCTTTGGCTAAGTCGACATCCAAATGCCGTAGTGCCCCGTTGCGGGGCGGCATCGCGGTGAAAGGCTTACGGCACGGGCGTTTTGCACGTGCCGAATCGCAAGCCGGCGCAACCAGGGTGCCGGCCGCGCGGAATTCGTGCCTTTCGGGGCAGGTTCGTGCGGCGGTACGGCGGCCGGCTTAAGACCCAACCCTCGTGGAGAATTTACATGGCAGTTACGATGCGCCAAATGCTGGAAGCGGGTGTCCACTTCGGTCACCAGACGCGCTTCTGGAACCCGAAGATGGCTCCGTTCATTTTCGGTCACCGCAACAAGATTCACATCATCAACCTCGAAAAGACGCTGCCGATGTTCACGGACGCACAGAAGTACGTGCGCCAGCTGGCAGCGAACCGCGGCACGATCCTGTTCGTCGGCACGAAGCGTCAATCGCGTGACACGATCGCCCAGGAAGCGCAGCGCGCAGGCATGCCGTACGTCAACGCACGCTGGCTCGGCGGCATGATGACCAACTTCAAGACGCTGAAGGTATCGATCAAGCGCCTGAAGGACATGGAAGCGGCAGTCGAGGCAGGCGAGCTCGAGAAGATGAGCAAGAAGGAAGCGCTGCTGTTCGAACGCGAAATCGCGAAGCTGCAGAAGTCGATCGGCGGCGTGAAGGACATGGGCGGCATTCCGGACGCAATCTTCGTCGTCGACGTCGGCTACCACAAGATTGCCGTCACGGAAGCGAACAAGCTGGGCGTGCCGGTCATCGCCGTGGTCGATACGAACCACTCGCCGGAAGGTGTGGATTACGTGATCCCGGGTAACGACGACTCGAGCAAGGCGGTCGCGCTGTACGCCGAAGGCGTGGCCGACGCGATCCTCGAAGGCCGTGCGAACGCGGTCAACGAAGTGGTCCAGGCTGCACGCGGCGACGACGAGTACGTCGAGGAAAACGCGTAACTGGCCCCGAGCCGGCGCAAAAAGGGGGCTCTCAACAGGCCCCCTTTTTTTAAGCTTGTGCGCCGGACCTGATCGCGCCGAATCGGCGCGGGTCCGGAAACGATTTTCGGCCGTTCGCGTCCAAGCGGGCGGCGTTGTGAATACAGACTCAAGGAGCGAATGATGGCGGCAATTACCGCAAGCATGGTGGCAGAACTGCGCGCGAAGACCGACGCACCGATGATGGAGTGCAAGAAGGCGCTGACGGAAGCCGACGGCGATCTGGCCAAGGCTGAAGAGCTGCTGCGCGTCAAGCTCGGCAACAAGGCGAGCAAGGCGGCATCGCGCGTGACGGCAGAAGGCGTCGTCGCATCGTTCGTCGGCGGCAACGCAGGCGCGCTGGTCGAGCTGAACTGCGAAACCGACTTCGTCGCGAAGAACGACGACTTCCTCGCATTCTCGAAGACGGTTGCAGAACTCGTCGCGACGCAGAACCCGGCCGACGTGGCAGCGCTGTCGGCACTGCCGCTCGAAGGCTCGACGGTCGACGCAGTGCGTCTGGCCCTGATCGGCAAGATCGGCGAGAACGTGTCGATCCGCCGTTTCGTCCGTTTCGAAACCGCGAACAAGATCGCAACGTACCTGCACGGCGCGCGTATCGGCGTGATCGTCGAGTACACGGGCGCGGAAGAGCAGGTCGGCAAGGACGTCGCGATGCACATCGCGGCAATGAAGCCGGTCGCGCTGTCGTCGGCTGACGTGCCGGCGGAACTGATCGAGACGGAACGCCGCGTGGCCGAGCAGAAGGCTGCGGAATCGGGCAAGCCGGCCGAGATCGTCGCGAAGATGGTCGACGGCAGCGTCCAGAAGTACCTGAAGGAAGTGTCGCTGCTGAACCAGACGTTCGTGAAGAACGACAAGCAGACGATCGAGCAGATGCTGAAGGCAGCGAATGCGGCAGTGCAGAAGTTCGCGCTGTTCGTCGTCGGCGAAGGCATCGAGAAGCGCCAGGACGACTTCGCCGCCGAAGTGGCCGCGCAAGTCGCAGCAGCAAAGCAGCAGTAAGCCGTAAGCAGTCAGGCAGTATCCGCGGCGGGCGTCCGCTCCGCCGCGGTCGGCGCCGCCGCCGGCCGGCCGGGAAACCCGGTTCGACCGTCGGCGCTTGCCCGAATCAGTATTTCGCCCCTACAGTTCGTGGTTGTCATCCTCTCGTCGCTCGGAAGCCCCTATGTCCAATGCCTATAAACGCGTCCTCCTCAAACTCTCCGGCGAAGCGCTGATGGGCGACGATGCCTTCGGCATCAATCGCGCGACGATCGAACGGATGGTGGCCGATATCGCCGAAGTTGTGCGTCTCGGTACGCAGCTCGCGGTCGTGATCGGTGGCGGTAATATTTTCCGCGGTGTCGCGGGTGGCGCGGCCGGCATGGATCGCGCGACGGCGGACTACATGGGGATGCTCGCGACGATGATGAACGCGCTGGCGCTGCAGGACGCGATGCGCCACGCCGGCATCGAGGCGCGCGTGCAGTCCGCGCTGCGCATGGACCAGGTCGTCGAGCCGTACATCCGGCCCCGCGCGATTCGCCAGCTCGAGGAAGGCCGCGTCGTGATCTTCGCGGCCGGTACGGGCAACCCGTTCTTCACGACCGACACGGCCGCCGCGCTGCGCGGTTCGGAAGTGGGCGCCGAGGTGGTACTGAAGGCGACCAAGGTCGATGGCGTATATTCTGCCGATCCGAAGAAGGATCCGTCGGCCACGCGCTACACGACGATCACGTTCGACGAGGCGATCAGCCGCAACCTGCAGGTGATGGACGCGACGGCCTTCGCGCTGTGCCGCGACCAGAAGCTGCCGATTCGCGTGTTTTCGATCAACAAGCCGGGCGCGCTCAAGCGCATCGTGCTGGGCGAGGACGAAGGTACGCTCGTCCACGTGTAAACTCCCGCGGATGCGGGCCATCGGCCGCGGCGCGCCGGACGCGCCGGGCAGGGCCCGCGTTCTTTGAAGGTTAGAAGGTTCGGAGGTTGAAATGAGTGTCGCTGATACCAAGAAGGGCGTCGAGCAAAAGATGCAGCGCTCGATCGAGGCGTTCAAGAACGATCTGGCAAAGATCCGTACGGGCCGTGCACACACCGGTCTGCTCGATCACGTGCAGGTCGACTACTACGGGTCGATGGTGCCGATCTCGCAGGTCGCTAACCTGACGCTCGTCGATGCGCGCACGATCGGCGTGCAGCCGTGGGAAAAGAACATGGTCGCGAAGGTCGAGAAGGCCATTCGCGAAGCCGACCTGGGGCTGAACCCGGCGACGGCCGGCGACCTGATCCGCGTGCCGATGCCCGCGCTGACGGAAGAGCGCCGCCGCGAACTGACCAAGGTCGTCAAGAGCGAAGGCGAAACGGCCAAGGTCGCGATCCGCAACCTGCGCCGCGACGCGAACGAAGCGCTCAAGAAGCTCGTGAAGGACAAGGAAATCTCGGAAGACGACGAGCGCCGTGCGAGCGACGACGTGCAGAAGCTGACCGACAAGCACGTCGCCGAAATCGACAAGCTCGTGCAGACCAAGGAAGCCGAGATCATGACGGTCTGACGACCGTCCTCGCGCGCCGCCTTCTTCCCGCAACTGTCTCAACGGCCATGACCTATACCAGCTCTACCGTTCGCGTGCCTGACGTCGGTGTCGTGCCGCGTCACATCGCGATCATCATGGACGGCAACGGCCGTTGGGCGACCGAACGCCGCTTGCCGCGCGTCGCGGGGCATACCCGCGGCGTCGATGCCGTGCGGGCGGTGGTCGAAGGCTGCGCGCGCGCCGGCGTCGAATACCTGACGCTGTTCGCGTTCAGTTCGGAAAACTGGCGCCGGCCGAACGACGAAGTGTCGTTCCTGATGCGGCTCTTCATCACCGCGCTCGAGCGCGAGGTCGGCAAGCTCCATGCGAACGGGATCCGCCTGCGTGTCGTCGGCGATCTCGACCGTTTCGAGCCGCGCATCCGCGAACTGATTCGCCGCGCCGAAACCAAGACGGCGCGCAACACCCGTCTTACGCTTACCATCGCGGCCAACTACGGCGGCCGGTGGGACATCCTGCAGGCGACGAAGAAGCTCGTCGAGCAGGCCGTGCGCGAAGGGCGCGAGGTCGAAGTGACCGAGGACGCGTTCGCGCCGCACCTGGCGATGGCCTATGCGCCGGAGCCCGATCTCTTCATCCGTACCGGTGGCGAGCAGCGCGTCAGCAACTTCCTGCTGTGGCAGCTCGCGTACGCCGAATTCTATTTCACCGACAAATACTGGCCGGATTTCGACGGCGCGGCACTGGCCGACGCCATGGCGTCGTATACGGAGCGCGAACGTCGTTTCGGCCGCACGAGCGCACAGCTCGAACCGCAATCGCAGAACGCCGACTCCCTTTCATGCTGAAAACCCGTGTGATCACGGCGATCGTGATGCTGGCGGTATTGCTGCCGGTGACGTTGTTCGCGCCGCTCACCGCGTTCGGCGCGCTGATCGGCGTCGTGCTCGTGTTCGCCGCGTGGGAATGGGCGCGACTGCTCAAGCTCGGCGGCGCCGGCCCGGTCGTCTATGCCGTCGTCGCGGCGCTTGCGCTCGCGGCAACGGTGCCGCTCGGCGTCGATGCGGCTTCGTCCCGTCCCCTTTTTATGGCAGCCGGCGTGTTCTGGCTGCTGGTCGGCCCGTTCGCGCTGCGGCGCAAGCCCGAACTCGCGGGCGGCGTCTGGCGGCCGTTCCTGCTGGCGGCCGGCCTCGTGGTCTTTGCGGCCTGCTGGCATGCGCTCGTCGCGGCGCGCGCGCTGGGCGTGCCGTTCGTGCTGTCGCTGCTTCTGGTCGTCTGGCTGGCCGATATCGGCGCATACTTCGCGGGCAAGGCCTTCGGAAAGCGTAAACTGGCCGTCACGATCAGTCCCGGCAAGAGCTGGGAAGGCGCGATCGGGGGCTGGCTCGCCGTGATGGTCGTCGCCGGTGTCGCGATGGTCGTGCACGCGTTCGAGCCGACCCTGTTTTCCGCGTTCGCCGTGCGTTACGGGATGCCCGGCGCGTGGGCCGCACTGACGCTGCTGGTCGCGTACAGCGTGATCGGCGACCTGTTCGAGTCGCTGCTGAAGCGGCAGGCGGGCGTGAAGGATTCGAGCGGACTGCTGCCTGGCCATGGCGGCGTGCTCGACCGTGTCGACGCGCTGCTTCCGGTGCTGCCGCTCGCGATGCTGCTGCTTGGTTAAACCACTATTTCTGTTATGCAAAAACGTCTGACATTGCTCGGTTCCACGGGCTCGATCGGAGACAGCACGCTCGACGTGGTCGCGCGCCATCCCGAGCGCTTCTCGGTCTACGCGCTGACCGCACACCGCAACGGCGACAAGCTGGTCGAGCAATGCCTGCGCTTCGCGCCTGAAGTGGCGGTGGTCGGCGATGCCGCGACCGCCGCGCAGGTCGAAGCGAAGCTGCGTGCGGCGGGCAGCAAGACGACCGTGCTGCACGGGCCGCAGGCGCTCGTCGACGTGTCGAAGAGCGACGGCTGCGACACGGTGGTCGCGGCGATCGTCGGTGCGGCCGGCCTCGCGCCGAGCCTCGCGGCCGCGCGCGCCGGCAAGCGCATCCTGCTCGCGAACAAGGAATCGCTGGTGATGTCGGGCGCGATCTTCATGGACGCCGTGCGCGACCATGGCGCGATCCTGCTGCCGGTCGACAGCGAACACAACGCGATCTTCCAGTGCATGCCCCGCGACGAGAACGAGCACGGCGGGATCTCGAAGATCATCCTGACCGCGTCGGGCGGCCCGTTCCGCACGCGCGAGCCGGCCACGCTCGTCGACGTGACGCCGGACGAGGCGTGCAAGCATCCGAACTGGGTGATGGGCCGCAAGATCTCGGTCGACTCCGCGACGATGATGAACAAGGGTCTCGAGGTGATCGAGGCGCACTGGATCTTCGGGCTGCCGGGCGACCGGATCGACGTGTTGATCCATCCGCAGAGCGTGATCCATTCGCTCGTGTCGTACCGCGACGGCTCGGTGCTCGCCCAGCTCGGCAACCCCGACATGCGCACGCCGATCGCGCACGCACTCGCGTTCCCCGAGCGCGTCGATGCGGGCGTCGATCAGCTCGACCTCGCGCAGATCGCCCAGCTGTCGTTCGAGAAGCCCGATTACGCGCGCTTCCCGTGCCTCGCGCTCGCGCTGAAGGCACTCGAGGAAGGCGGTATCGCGAGCGCCGCATTGAACGCGGCGAACGAAGTGGCGGTCGAAGCGTTTCTCGCGCGCCGCATCGGCTTCATGGCGATTGCGGCGACGGTCGACGCCGTGCTCAACACGCTGCCGAACCGCGCGCCCGACGGGCTCGACGACGTCCTGGCGGCGGATGCAGAAGCACGCCGCCTCGCCGCCGAGATCATTGCCAAAGCGCCTGCGCCACGCGTGGAGCGCACTGTCTGAATGGGGTGCTCATGAACGTGCTGGTCGAACTGATCGCGTTTGCGGTGGCGATCGGGGTGCTGGTCGTCGTGCATGAGTACGGACATTATCGCGTCGCGCGCTGGTGCGGCGTGAAGGTGCTGCGTTTCTCGATCGGCTTCGGCCAGCCCGTCGCGCGCTGGGTCAGCCGCCGGACGGGCACCGAGTGGACGCTGTCCGCGTTGCCGCTCGGCGGCTACGTGAAGATGCTCGACGAGCGCGATCCCGGCCCCGGCATCCCGCCCGAGGAGCTCGGCCAGGCGTTCAACCGGCAACCGGTCTACAAGCGCATCGCGATCGTCGCGGCCGGCCCGATTGCCAACTTCCTGTTGGCAATCTTCCTGTTTTCCGTCGTATTTGCCACCGGCGTGACCGAGCCGGCCGCGATCGTCGCGCCGCCGGCCGCCGGTACGGCGGCGGCGCGCGCGGGCTTCGACGGCGGAGAGGCGATCGTGTCGATCCGCAACGTGCGCACGGGTGACGCGCAAGGCGGCGAGTCCGAGCCGGTAAGGTCGTGGTCGGACCTGCGCTGGAAGCTGCTCGCGGCCGCGTTCGATCACCGCGAGATCGTGCTCGGCGCGCGCGACGGCAACACGACGTTCGATTTCCGCGTCGACCTGCGCAACGTTCCCGAAAGTCAGCTCGACGACGATTTCATGGCCCGTCTGGGTTTCGAGGCCGGCGGCGGCACGTTGTCGGTCGCGACGGTGCAGCCCGGCAGCGCGGCGGAGCAGGCGGGCCTGAAGTCCGGCGACAAGCTGGTCGCGCTCGACGGCAAGCCGATCGGCGGCGCGACGCGCTTCATCGATTTCGTGAAACACCATGCAGGCAAGCCGCTCGAGCTGCAGATCGAGCGCGACGGCGCCGCGCAGACGGTGTCGATCGTGCCGCAGATGCAGCGCGACGATGAATCGGGGCAGCAGGTCGGCCGTATCGGTGCGGCGCTGTCGATGCATGCGCCGTCCGTCGACGTGCGTTACGGGCCGATCGAGAGCCTGCGGCTCGGCGCGCACCGCACGTGGGACATCTCCGTGTATTCGCTGCGGATGTTCGGGCGCATGATCACGGGCAACGCGTCGCTGAAGAACCTGTCCGGCCCCGTGACGATTGCCGACTACGCGGGCAAGAGTGCGCGGCTCGGTCCGTCGGCGTTCCTGTCGTTCCTCGCCCTTGTCAGCATTAGCCTTGGCGTCCTGAACTTGTTGCCGATTCCCGTTTTGGACGGGGGGCATCTGTTATATTATGCGGTTGAAGCCGCGACCGGGAAAGCCGTCTCGGAGCGCTGGCAGCTGATTCTGCAAAGAGCCGGGTTGATCTGCATCGTCGCGTTGTCGGCGATCGCGCTGTTCAACGATCTGGCTCGGTTAATCCATTTCTGAAGCGTCAGGCGGCGGCCGCAGGGCAGTCGCCCGATTTGATGCAGCTAAATATTGGGGATGCATGTTGTTCAAACCTCATCGTTTTGTACCTAAGACAGTTGCAGCGGCCGCGCTCGCCGCGCACGGCCTCGCGGCGCATGCAGCGGCACCGTTCGTGGTGCAAGACATCAAGATCGAGGGGCTGCAGCGCGTCGAAGCGGGTTCGGTGTTCGCCTACCTGCCGATCAAGCAGGGCGATACCTTCACGGACGACAAGGCATCCGAAGCAATCCGCGCGCTGTACGCGACGGGCTTTTTCAACGACGTACGCATCGCCACGCAGGGCAACGTCGTGATCGTGCAGGTGCAGGAGCGTCCGGCCATCGCGTCGATCGACTTCACCGGCACGAAGGAATTCGACAAGGACAACCTGACGAAGGCGCTGCGCGCGGTCGGCCTTGCCGACGGCCGTTATTACGACAAGGCGCTCGTCGACAAGGCGGAGCAGGAGCTCAAGCGCCAGTACCTCACGCGCGGCTTCTACGCGGCCGAGGTCAAGACGACGGTCACGCCGGTCGACGCGAACCGTGTGTCGATCCTGTTCGCGGTGGCCGAAGGCCCTAGCGCGAAGATCCGCCAGATCAACTTCATCGGCAACAAGGCATTCAGCACCAGCACGCTGCGCGACGAGATGCAGCTGTCCACGCCGAACTGGTTCTCCTGGTACACGAAGAACGACCTGTACTCGAAGGAAAAGCTGACGGGCGACCTCGAAGCGGTGCGCTCGTACTACCTGAACCGCGGTTATCTCGAGTTCAACATCGATTCGACCCAGGTGTCGATCTCGCCCGACAAGAAGGACATGTACCTGACGGTCACGCTGCACGAAGGCGAGCCGTACACGGTGTCGGGCATCAAGCTGTCGGGCAACCTGCTCGATCGCGAGGCCGAACTCAACAAGCTGATCAAGATCAAGCCGGGCGATCGCTTCTCGGCCGAAAAGCTGCAGCAGACCACCAAGTCGATCGTCGACAAGCTCGGTGAATACGGTTATGCATTCGCGACCGTCAACGCGCAGCCGGACATCGACCAGGCGAACCACAAGGTGAACCTGAACCTCGTCGTCGATCCGAGCCGCCGTGTGTACGTGCGCCGGATCAACGTCGTCGGCAACACGCGCACGCGCGACGAAGTCGTGCGCCGCGAAATGCGCCAGCTCGAAAGCTCGTGGTTCGATTCGAACCGCCTCGCGCTGTCGAAGGATCGCGTGAACCGTCTCGGCTACTTCACCAACGTCGACGTGACGACGGTGCCGGTCGACGGCACGAACGACCAGGTCGACGTGAACGTGAAGGTCGATGAAAAGCCGACCGGCGCGATCACGCTGGGCGCCGGCTTCTCGTCGACGGACAAGGTCGTGCTGTCGGCGGGCGTGTCGCAGGACAACGTGTTCGGTTCGGGTACCAGCCTGTCGGTGAACGTCAACACCGCGAAGAGCTACCGCACGCTGACCGTCACGCAGGTCGACCCGTATTTCACGGTCGACGGCATCAAGCGGATCACGGACGTCTACTACCGCACGTACCAGCCGCTCTACTATTCGACGAGTTCGAGCTTCCGGATCATCAGCGCGGGCGGCAACCTGAAGTTCGGCATTCCGTTCTCGGAAGTCGACACCGTCTACTTCGGCGCCGGCTTCGAGCAGAACCGTCTCGACGTCGATTCGAACACGCCGCAGAGCTACCAGGATTACGTGAACGAGTTCGGCCGCGTGTCGAACACCGTGCCGCTGACGGTCGCGTGGTCGCGCGACGCGCGTGACAGCGCGCTGATTCCGAGCCGCGGCTACTTCACGCAGGCGAACATGGAGTACGGCGTACCGGTCGGCAAGATCCAGTACTACAAGGCCGACCTGCAGGCCCAGTACTACTATTCGTTCTCGCGTGGCTTCATCCTGGGCCTGAACCTGCAAGGCGGCTACGGTAACGGTATCGGCAACCCGTACCCGATCTTCAAGAACTACTACGCGGGCGGTATCGGCTCCGTGCGTGGCTACGAGCCGAGCTCGCTGGGCCCGCGCGACACGAAGACGAACGACCCGATCGGCGGTTCGAAGATGCTCGTCGGCAACATCGAGCTGACGTTCCCGCTGCCGGGCACGGGTTACGACCGCACGCTGCGCGTGTTCACGTTCCTCGACGGCGGTAACGTGTGGGGCAACGCGCCGGGCGGCACGAGTACGGGCGCCAACGGCCTGCGTTACGGCTACGGTGTGGGTCTCGCGTGGATCTCGCCGATCGGCCCGCTGAAGCTGAGCCTCGGCTTCCCGCTGCAGAAGCACGAAGGCGACCAGTACCAGAAATTCCAGTTCCAGATCGGGACGGCGTTCTGACCGAACGCATGACAACAGCAACGAGAGGGTAATTTTGCTAACCGGTAAGTTTTCGAAACGAGTGATGTGCGCGCTGACCGTTGCGCTGGCCTTGGGCGCGGCAACGGTGCACGCACAGGACGTCGCCCGCATCGCGGCGGTCAATTCGGATCGGATCCTGCGCGAGTCGGCGCCCGCGAAGGCGGCGCAGACGAAGCTCGAAGCCGAGTTCGCGAAGCGTGACAAGGATCTGCAGGATCTGGCGGCACGCCTGAAGTCGATGTCCGATTCGCTGGACAAGAACGGCGCGTCGCTGTCGGCGGCCGACCGCGCGCAGAAGCAGCGCGATCTCGCCCAGCTCGATACCGACTTCCAGCGCAAGCAGCGCGAGTTCCGCGAAGACCTGAACCAGCGCCGCAACGAGGAACTGGCGGCCGTGCTCGAGAAGGCGAACAAGGTCATCAAGCAGATCGCCGAGCAGCAGAATTACGACCTGATCGTGCAGGAAGCCGTGTACGTCAGCCCGCGCATCGACATCACCGACAAGGTGCTCAAGGCGCTCGCGTCCGGCTCGACGAACTGAACGGAGCAGACGACGAATGGCATTGACGCTTGAGGAACTCGTAAAGCGGTTCGGCGGCGAGATCGCCGGCGACGCACAGTGCAAGGTGGGCGGGCTCGCACCGCTCGACCAGGCAGGCCCGCAGCAACTCGCGTTCCTCGCGAATCCGAAGTACCTGTCGCAGGTCGAGTCGACCCGCGCCGGCGCGGTGCTGATCGCGCCGAAGGATCTGGAAAAGCTGGGCGCGGCCGCGACGGGCCGCAATTTCATTGTCACGCCGAATCCGTACGCGTACTTCGCGCGCGTCGCGCAGATGTTCATCGATCTGGCCACGCCGCAGCGTGCCGCCGGCGTGCATCCGAGCGCGACGATCGATCCGGCCGCGCAGGTCGCCGCGAGCGCGGTGATCGGCCCGCACGTGACGGTCGAGGCCGGCGCGGTGATCGAGGACGGCGTGCAGCTCGACGCGAACGTCTTCATCGGCCGCGGCACGACGATCGGCGCGGGCTCGCACATCTATCCGAACGCGTCGGTGTACCACGGCTGCAAGGTCGGCCCGCGCGCGATCATCCATGCGGGCGCCGTGATCGGCTCCGACGGTTTCGGCTTCGCGCCGGATTTCGTCGGCGACGGCGACGCGCGCACCGGCAGCTGGGTCAAGATCCCGCAGGTCGGCGGCGTATCGATCGGCCCGGACGTCGAGATCGGCGCGAACACGACGATCGACCGCGGCGCGATGGCGGACACCGTCATCGACGAATGCGTGAAGATCGACAACCAGGTGCAGATCGCCCACAACTGCCGGATCGGCGCCTACACGGTGATCGCCGGCAAGGCGGGCATCGCGGGCAGCACGACGATCGGCCGCCATTGCATGATCGGCGGCGCGGCCGGGATCGCCGGCCACGTGACGCTCGGCGACTATGTCATCATCACCGCGAATTCGGGCGTATCGAAGTCGCTGCCGAAGGCCGGCATCTATACCAGCGCGTTCCCGGCCGTCGACCACGGCGAATGGAACAAGAGCGCCGCGCTCGTGCGCAACCTCGACAAGCTGCGCGAGCGCATCAAGGCGCTCGAAGCCGCGCTCGCCGCCCAGGGCGGCACGGGCGCCTGAGCGCATCATGCGAGACCTCGAACCGGGCACGGCCAGCGCAACCGGCCCGGTTTGCCAGACTGGGCCGCACGGCGGCCCGCTTCAGCCTTTGCATCACCACCGCGCAGCCTCTGCGTGAGACGAACCATCATGAGCACTGAAAAAATCAATCTCGACATCCACAAGATCCTCACGCTGCTGCCGCATCGCTACCCGATTCTGCTCGTCGATCGCGTGCTCGAACTCGAACCGCACAAGGGAATCAAAGCGCTGAAGAACGTGTCGATCAACGAGCCGTTCTTCCAGGGGCATTTCCCGAAGCGGCCGGTGATGCCGGGCGTGCTGATCCTCGAGGCGCTCGCGCAGGCCGCGGCGCTGCTGACCTTCTCGGAAGAGCAGCCGAAGGATCCGGAGAACACGCTGTACTACTTCGTCGGGATCGACGGCGCGCGCTTCAAGCGTCCGGTCGAACCGGGCGACCAACTGATTCTGAACGTGACGTTCGAACGCTACATCCGCGGCATCTGGAAGTTCAAGGCGGTGGCGGAAGTGGACGGCAAGGTGGCGGCGGAAGCCGAACTGATGTGCACGGTCAAGACGACCGACGTGGCGCCCTGAGCGACGCGGCACGCACAGGCAACGCAACGCGACACATCACATCGAGAGGCAACGGCGCATGACCAGGATTCATCCCACCGCGATTGTCGAACCGGGCGCGCAGATCGACGAATCGGTAGAGATCGGCCCGTACGCGATCGTCGGCCCGCACGTCACGATCGGCGCGCGCACGACGATCGGCTCGCACAGCGTGATCGAAGGCCATACGACGCTCGGCGAGGACAACCGCATCGGCCATTACGCGTCGGTCGGCGGCCGTCCGCAGGACATGAAGTACAAGGACGAGCCGACGAAGCTCGTGATCGGCAGCCGCAACACGATCCGCGAATTCACGACGATCCACACGGGCACCGTGCAGGACGGCGGCGTGACGACGCTCGGCGACGACAACTGGATCATGGCCTATGTGCACATCGGTCACGATTGCACCGTCGGCAGCCACGTGATCCTGTCGAGCAACGCGCAGATGGCCGGCCACGTCGAGATCGGCGACTGGGCGATCGTCGGCGGGATGTCGGGTGTCCACCAGTTCGTGCGCATCGGCGCGCACTCGATGCTCGGGGGCGCTTCGGCGCTCGTGCAGGACATCCCGCCGTTCGTGATCGCGGCGGGCAACAAGGCGGAGCCGCACGGCATCAACGTCGAAGGGCTGCGTCGGCGCGGCTTCTCGCCCGATGCGATCTCGGCGCTGCGCAGCGCTTACCGCCTGCTGTACAAGAACGGCCTGTCGTTCGAGGAAGCGAAGGTGCAGCTGCGCGAGCTCGCGGAAGCGGGCGGCGACGGCGACGCGGCGGTCAAGGCGTTCGTCGAGTTCATCGACGCGTCGCAACGCGGCATCATCCGCTAAGCGATGCCGCTTCCGACCACTCAGCTCCGGCTCGCGATGGCGGCCGGCGAACCGTCGGGCGACCTGCTCGGGGCGTCGCTGCTCGGCGGGCTGCGCGAGCGGCTGCCCGAATCGGCCCAGTATTACGGGATCGGCGGGCAGCGGATGATCGCGCAGGGCTTCGACTCGCACTGGCAGATGGACAAGCTGACCGTGCGCGGCTACGTCGAGGCGCTCGGCCAGATTCCCGAGATCCTGCGGATTCGCGGTGAGCTGAAGCGCCAGTTGCTCGCCGAGCGACCGGACGCATTCATCGGCATCGACGCACCCGACTTCAACTTCAGCGTGGAACAGGCCGCGCGCGATGCCGGTATCCCGTCGATCCACTTCGTGTGCCCGTCGATCTGGGCATGGCGCGGCGGCCGGATCAAGAAGATCGCGAAGTCCGTCGATCACATGCTGTGCCTGTTCCCGTTCGAACCGGCGATTCTCGACAAGGCAGGTGTCGCCTCGACCTACGTCGGCCATCCGCTGGCCGACGAGATCCCGCTCGAACCCGACATGCACGGTGCGCGCATCGCGCTCGGATTGCCGGCCGACGGCCCGGTGATCGCGGTGCTGCCGGGCAGCCGGCGTTCGGAAATCGCGCTGATCGGCCCGACGTTCTTTGCGGCGATGGCGCTGATGCAGCAGCGCGAGCCTGGCGTGCGGTTCGTGATGCCGGCGGCGACGCCCGCGTTGCGCGCGCTGCTGCAGCCGCTCGTCGACGCGCATCCGCAGCTTGCGCTGACGCTCACCGACGGCCGCTCGCAGGTCGCGATGACGGCGGCCGACGCGATCCTCGTGAAGAGCGGCACGGTCACGCTGGAAGCCGCGCTGCTGAAGAAGCCGATGGTGATCTCGTACAAGGTGCCCTGGCTGACCGGGCAGATCATGCGCCGGCAGGGGTACCTGCCGTACGTCGGCCTGCCGAACATCCTGGCGGGGCGTTTCGTCGTGCCCGAGTTGCTGCAGCATTTCGCGACGCCCGAGGCGCTCGCCGATGCGACGCTCACGCAGCTGCGCGACGACGCGAACCGCCGCACACTGACCGAAGTCTTCACCGAAATGCATCTTTCGCTGCGGCAGAACACGGCTACGAAGGCGGCCGAAGCGGTCGTGCGCGTGCTCGAACAACGCAAGGGGCGCGCATGACCGCAGTACGTGCATCACGCCGCCGCGCGTCGAGCGACGTGCAGGACGGTTTCGATTTCAGCCGGCCCGACGAGATTGTCTGCGGTGTCGACGAAGCCGGCCGTGGCCCGCTCGCGGGGCCGGTGGTGGCCGCCGCCGTGATCCTCGATCCGGCGCAGCCGATCGACGGGCTCGACGATTCGAAGGCGCTGTCCGCGAAGAAGCGCGACGCGCTGTACGACCTGATCGTCGCACGTTCGCGCGCGTATTGCGTCGCGTCGGCAAGCGTCGACGAAATCGACACGCTGAACATCCTGCACGCGACGATGCTCGCGATGAAGCGGGCGGTCGAGGGCCTGTCGCTGCTGCCGACGCTCGCGCAGATCGATGGCAACCGCTGCCCGACGCTGACGGTGCGTGCCGAGGCGATCGTCAGCGGCGATGCGCTCGTGCCGAGCATCTCGGCCGCGTCGATTCTCGCGAAGGTCACGCGCGATCGCATGCTCGTCGACCTGCACGAACGTTTCCCGGTGTACGGCTTCAACGTACATGCGGGCTACGGCACCGCGAAACACCTTGCCGCGCTGCGCGAGCACGGGCCATGCGAAGCGCACCGGCGCTCGTTCGCGCCGGTTCGCGCGGCACTCGACCTGATTCGATGAAAAGCATTACTTCCCGCGACAACCCGCTGTACAAGCGCCTGAAGGCGCTCGCGGGTTCGACGCCCCATCAGCGCCGCAGCGGCCAGGCGCTGCTCGAAGGATTCCATCTCGCGAGCGCGTACCTCGATACGGGCGCGACGCCCGAGCTGTGCGTGGCGACCGAAGGCGCACTCGGCCACGCGGAGGCGCAGGCGATCGTCGCGCGCATCGATGCGCAACGGATCGTCACACTGCCCGACGCGCTGTTCGGGCAGTTGTCGAACGTCGTCAACGGCGTCGGCTTCCTGCTGCTCGTCGACCGGCCGGCGCAACCGCTGCCCATTCGCGTCACGCATACGTCGGTCGTCCTCGACGGCGTGCAGGACGCCGGCAACGTCGGCTCGATCCTGCGCAGCGCGGCGGCCGCAGGCGTGCGCCACGTGTTCTGTGCGCCGGGGACCGCGTACGCATGGTCGTCGAAGGTGCTGCGTTCGGGCATGGGCGCGCATTTCCTGCTGTCGATCCACGAGGACGTCGAAGCCGGTGAACTTGCCGAACGCCTCGATGTGCCGGTTGCGCTGACCGACTCGCACGGCGCGCAGGCGATCTACGATTGCGACCTGTCGGGCCCCGTGGCGTGGGTGTTCGGCAACGAGGGGGCAGGCGTTTCCGCGTACTGGCGCGAGGTGGCCACGCATCGCGTGACGATTCCGCAGCCGGGCGGGATGGAGTCGCTGAACGTCGCAGCCGCGGCGGCGGTGTGCCTGTTCGAGCAGGTGCGCCAGCAGCGGTGAGCGTGGCGCCACGCTCGCGCATTCCCCGCACCACGAAAAAAGGCCGCGTTCGACGCGGCCTTTTTGTTTCCGGCGGCGGCAGGGCGGCCGCCGGCGCTCGACCTTAGTACGACTGCCGGTCGAGGCGGACTTCCTGCAGGATCGTCGTCGCGATTTCCTCGATCGACTTGTGCGTCGACGACAGCCACTTGATTCCCTCACGGCGCATCATCGCTTCCGCCTCGTTGATTTCGTAGCGGCAGTTCTCGGGTGCGGCGTACTTGCTGCCCGGGCGCCGCTCGTTCCGGATCTCCGACAGGCGCTGCGGGTCGATCGACAGCCCGAACAGCTTCTCGCGGTGCGAGGCGAGCGCCGACGGCAGCTTGCCGCGTTCGAAGTCTTCCGGAATCAGCGGATAGTTCGCGGCCTTCACGCCGTACTGCATCGCGAGATACAGGCTCGTCGGTGTCTTGCCGCTGCGCGACACGCCGACGAGGATCACGTCGGCCTCCGACAGGTTGCGGTTCGACTGGCCGTCGTCGTGCGCGAGCGAGAAGTTGATCGCCTCGATCCGGGTCTTGTATTCCTCGGTGTCCGCGTTCTGGTGGCCGCGGCCCATCGCGTGGCTCGACTTGAGCTCCAGCTCCTGTTCGAGCGGTTCGACGAAGCGCTGGAACATGTCGAGCACGAGCGCGTTCGAGCGTTTGACGATGTCGTTCGACTCGCTGTCGACGAGCGTCGTGAACACGATCGCGCGGCGGCCGTCGTGCACGGCGGCCTCGTTGATCTTCTCGACGGTCGCATAGGCCTTGTCGAGCGAGTCGACGAACGGCACGCGCACGAGACGGAATTTCTGGTCGAACTGGGAGAGGATCGAGTGCGCGAAGGTTTCGGCAGTGATCCCGGTACCGTCGGAGACGATGAATACGGTAGGCAGCATGAATCTGGGCGTCGAGCGTGAAGGGCGGTTGCGCGGGCGGCTGGAGGGTCGCCTCCAGACGCAGTGACAAGGTCGCGCCACATCCGGCAGCCGGCACGGTAGAATAGCGGCAACCTGTTGGATAAGCAATTGCGGGGGCGGGGCGCGAACGGCGCCCCAGGCTTTGCCGCTCGATTCCATAATTCCCGGCAAGTTTGGCGATTTGTCTGCAAATATCGCCCTTCTGCCGGGATTTTTGCAAATCGGGTCGGAAGATTTTCGCCGCTGCGAGTGTTTCTCCAACAGGTTGCGCAAGACGCGCCGCGCCTTTTTGCAAGCGCCCGCGTCCGAGCCCACTTGCGCAATCGAGCATTTTTTTCACACTTAGGGGCTTGTATGACTAACGCAGCAAACGTCGCAAAGGACCAGGCGTATGTAATTCCGTTCGAGCAGTTGCGGATGACCGATGTGGAAATCGTCGGCGGCAAGAATGCGTCGCTTGGCGAAATGATCAGCCAGCTTTCCGAAGCAGGCGTTCGCGTACCCACCGGTTTCGCCACGACCGCGCTCGCGTTCCGCGATTTCCTCAAGCACAACGACCTCACCGACCGCATCGCCAAGCGTCTCGAGTCGCTCGACATCGACGACGTGAAGGCGCTCGCCGAAGCCGGTGCGGAAATCCGCAAGTGGATCGTCGATGCGCCGATGCAGGCACGTCTCGAGCAGGAAATCCGCGAGCAGTTCGACATCCTGAAGAACGGCTCGCCGGGCGAGCTGTCGTTCGCCGTGCGTTCGTCCGCTACCGCGGAAGACCTGCCCGACGCATCGTTCGCCGGTCAGCAGGAGTCGTACCTGAACGTCGTCGGCATCGAAGACGTGCTCGACCGCATGAAGCACGTGTTCGCGTCGCTGTACAACGACCGCGCGATCTCGTACCGCGTGCACAAGGGCTTCACGCACGCGGAAGTCGCGCTGTCGGCCGGTGTGCAGCGCATGGTCCGCTCGGACGTCGGCGCGGCCGGCGTGATGTTCACGATCGATACCGAATCGGGCTTCAAGGACGCCGTGTTCATCACGTCGAGCTACGGCCTGGGCGAAACCGTCGTGCAGGGCGCGGTGAACCCGGACGAGTTCTACGTGTTCAAGACGACGCTCGCACAGGACAAGTACCCGATCATCCGCCGCTCGATCGGCTCGAAGCTGATCAAGATGGAATTCACGCAGCCGGGCGAGCCGGGCCGCGTGAAGACGGTCGACGTGCCGCACGAACAGCGCAACCGCTACTCGATCACCGACGAAGACGTGATCGAGCTGGCGAAGTACGCGGTCATCATCGAGAAGCACTATCAGCGTCCGATGGACATCGAGTGGGGCAAGGACGGCCGCGACGGCAAGATCTTCATCCTGCAGGCACGCCCGGAAACCGTGAAGAGCCAGGCAACCGGCAAGGCCGAGCAGCGCTTCAAGCTGAAGGGCCAGTCGCAGGTGCTCGCGACGGGTCGTGCGATCGGCCAGAAGATCGGCGCGGGCCCCGTGCGCGTGATCCAGGATCCGTCGGAAATGGAACGCGTGCAGCCGGGCGACGTGCTGGTGGCCGACATGACCGACCCGAACTGGGAGCCGGTGATGAAGCGTGCGGCCGCGATCGTCACGAACCGTGGCGGCCGGACCTGCCACGCGGCGATCATCGCGCGTGAGCTCGGCGTGCCGGCAGTCGTCGGGTGCGGCGATGCGACCGACATCCTGAAGGACGGCGCGCTCGTCACCGTGTCGTGCGCGGAAGGCGACGAAGGCAAGATTTACGACGGCCTGCTCGAGACGGAAGTCACGGAAGTGCAGCGCGGCGAACTGCCGGAAATCCCGGTCAAGATCATGATGAACGTCGGCAACCCGCAGCTCGCGTTCGACTTCTCGCAACTGCCGAACGGCGGCGTGGGTCTCGCGCGTCTCGAGTTCATCATCAACAACAACATCGGCGTTCACCCGAAGGCGATCCTCGAGTACCCGAACATCGACCAGGACCTGAAGAAGGCCGTCGAGAGCGTCGCGCGCGGTCACGCATCGCCGCGTCAGTTCTACGTCGACAAGCTGACGGAAGGTGTCGCGACGATCGCGGCGGCGTTCTATCCGAAGCCCGTGATCGTGCGCCTGTCCGACTTCAAGTCGAACGAGTACAAGAAGCTGATCGGCGGTTCGCGTTACGAGCCGGACGAGGAAAACCCGATGCTGGGTTTCCGCGGCGCATCGCGCTACATCGCCGAAGACTTCGCGCAGGCGTTCGAGATGGAATGCCGTGCACTGAAGCGCGTGCGCGACGAGATGGGCCTGACCAACGTCGAGATCATGGTGCCGTTCGTGCGTACCGTGAAGCAGGCGGAGCGTGTCGTCGGCCTGCTCGAGAAGTTCGGCCTGAAGCGCGGCGAAAACGGCCTGCGCCTCGTGATGATGTGCGAAGTCCCGACCAACGCGATCCTCGCCGAAGAGTTCCTGGAACACTTCGACGGTTTCTCGATCGGCTCGAACGACCTCACGCAGCTCACGCTCGGCCTTGACCGCGATTCGGGCATGGAACTGCTGGCTGTCGACTTCGACGAACGTGACCCGGCCGTCAAGTTCCTGCTGAAGCGCGCGATCGATACCTGCCGCAAGATGGGCAAGTACGTCGGTATCTGCGGCCAGGGCCCGTCCGATCATCCGGACTTCGCGCAATGGCTGACCGACGAAGGCATCGTGTCGATCTCGCTGAACCCCGACACGATCATCGATACGTGGCAGGCGCTCGCCGCCAACCGGAAGTAACGGTCGGCGATGCCGCTTCGGCGAAAGCGCGGTGCCGCCGCGCTTTCGTTGAAGGCAAAATGCAAGGTTCGTGTTATAAACACCCCGGTACGCACCGGGGTGTTTTTATTTGTCGGTACGCAACGTGCCGATCCGGGCGTGCCGGTCGCCTCCGCTCGCGGCAGCGAATATAGTGAGTATCGGGGGCGTTTTTCTGGAGGCCAAAATGATGTCGGGGCATCTGTTCTGGTGGATCGCGGTGGGCGTGCTGGTCGTGGCCGAACTGCTGACGGGCACGTTCTACCTGCTGATGATCGCACTCGGCTTTCTCGCGGGCGGCTTGCTGCAACTGGCCGGTTTCGCGCCGCACGTGCAGTTCGGCGCGGCGGCCGCGGTTGCGATCGTCGCGATGATCGCGCTGCGCCGCTCGGGGCTCGGCCGCAAGCAGAAGCGCGACACGTCGACGAATCCCGACGTCAATCTCGATATCGGCTCGACCGTGACGGTCGATGCGTGGCGCGACGGCCGCGCGCGCGTGCAGTATCGCGGCGCCGACTGGGACGTCGAACTCGCGCACGGCGAGCGCGACGATGTGCACGTGTATCAGGTGAGTGCCGTGCGCGGCAATTGTCTCGTGGTCGTGGCGAAACCCGCGGGCTGATCGTCCGCCGATACAACAAGGAGGGAATATTTCATGGATTCGCTGATCATCTGGGTTGTCCTGCTCGTCATCGCGATCGTGATCGTGTCGAAGACGGTGAAGATCGTGCCGCAGCAGCATGCGTGGGTGCTCGAGCGCTTCGGGCGCTATCACGCGACGCTGTCGCCCGGCCTGAATATCGTGCTGCCGTTCGTCGATCGCATCGCGTACCGGCACGTGCTGAAGGAAATCCCGCTCGACGTGCCGAGCCAGGTCTGTATCACGCGCGACAACACGCAGCTGCAAGTCGACGGCGTGCTGTACTTCCAGGTGACCGATCCGATGAAGGCGTCTTACGGGTCGAGCAACTTCGTGCTCGCGATCACGCAGCTCGCGCAAACGACCTTGCGTTCGGTGGTCGGCAAGCTCGAGCTCGACAAGACGTTCGAGGAGCGCGACTTCATCAACCACAACATCGTGTCGGCGCTCGACCAGGCCGCGGCGAACTGGGGCGTGAAGGTGCTCCGTTACGAGATCAAGGACCTGACGCCGCCGAAGGAAATCCTGCATGCGATGCAGGCGCAGATCACCGCGGAGCGCGAAAAGCGCGCGCTGATCGCCGCATCCGAAGGCCGCAAGCAGGAGCAGATCAACCTCGCGTCGGGCGCGCGCGAAGCGGCGATCCAGAAATCCGAAGGCGAGCGCCAGGCTGCGATCAACCAGGCGCAGGGCGAGGCCGCTGCGATTCTGGCGGTGGCCGAGGCGAACGCGCAGGCGATCCAGAAGATCGCGAACGCGATCCAGTCGCAGGGCGGGATGGATGCGGTGAACCTGAAGGTCGCCGAACAGTATGTCGGGGCGTTCTCGAATCTCGCGAAGCAGGGCAACACGCTGATCGTGCCGTCGAACCTGTCGGATCTCGGCACCGCGATCTCGTCGGCGCTGACGATCGTCAAGAACGCGGGGGCGGCCTCGGGCGGGAAGGCCTGAGTCGGACGTACGCGGTGAGCGAAGGGCGCGCCGCGTGCGATCGGTGTGCGGCGAATCGTCGCGCAGCCGGGGCGCGGATGATGCCCGCGGCACCTTTCTTCAGTCGACGCAGGCGGTAGGGCGTGCCGAAAGCCGCCTCAGCCGCGCCGCCTCAGCCGCCGCGCAGCCGGCATCGGCGATTCACGCAGTCCAAAGCAACACGGCCCGCTTCGAGCGGGCCGTGTCGTTTGCGTGGGTGCGTCGCGCGTCAGGTGCCGGCGCGCATGATGCGTGCCTTTTCGCGTTCCCAGTCGCGCTTCTTCTCGGTTTCGCGCTTGTCGTGCAGCTTCTTGCCCTTCGCGAGCGCGATGTCGCACTTCACGCGACCGCCCTTGTAGTGGAAGTTCAGCGGCACGAGCGTGTAGCCGCGCTGCTCGACCTTGCCGATCAGCTTCTTGATTTCCTCGCGGTGCAGCAGCAGCTTGCGCGTGCGAACCGGGTCGGGCTTGATGTGCGTCGAGGCTTCGGGCAGCGGGCTGATATGGGTACCGATCAGGAAGATCTCGGCGTTCTTCACGACGACGTAGCCTTCCTTGATCTGGCCGCGCCCGGCGCGCAGCGCCTTGACTTCCCAGCCCTCGAGCACGAGCCCCGCCTCGTAGCGTTCCTCGATGTGATAATCGAAGTGCGCTTTCCTGTTGTCGATGATGCTCATGAAAGGATCGGGCCAACTCGTTTAAAATCACGATTTTAGCAAAGCGGGGCGGGAATCGCCCGGCTTGCGTTCCCACCTTGAGCGATGCCGCGCGATTTATGGCAGATGTCCAGAAAACCGTATTGATCCGTCATTCGGCGGAACAGATGTTCGACCTCGTCACCGACGTGGCCGATTACCCCAATTTCCTGCCCTGGTGCGGCGGTGTCGAGGTTCGCCGTCAGGACGAGAGCGGGATGGAAGCGCGCATCGACATCAACTTCAAGGGCATCAAGCAGCACTTCGCGACGCGCAACACGCAGCAGCGCCCGACGCGGATCGACATGGAGTTCACGGACGGCCCGTTCAAGAAGTTCACGGGCTCGTGGCGCTTCACGGCGCTGCGTGCCGATGCGTGCAAGATCGAATTCGCGCTGCACTACGAGTTTTCGAGCATCCTGCTCGAGAAGATCATCGGGCCGGTGTTCAGCCACATCGCGAACACGTTCGTCGATTCGTTCGTGAAGCGCGCCGACCAGCGCTACGGGAAGGGGTGACGCGATGCTGTCGATCGAAGTCTGCTACGCGCTGCCGGATCGTCAGACGCTGATTCCGCTGTCGCTGCCCGAAGGGGCGACCGTTCGTTCGGCGATCGATGCGAGCGGCGTGCTCGCGCTGCATCCGGAAATCGATCTCGCGAACGCGAAGACGGGCGTGTACGGGAAGCTTGCGCCGCTCGACACGCTGCTCGCCGACCACGACCGCGTCGAGATCTACCGCCCGTTGATCGTCGATCCGAAGCTCGCGCGCCAGCGGCGCGTCGACAAGTCGCGCCGCGACGGCTCCATCGAGGGCCGCAAGTGGATGCACAAGGACGCGCGTTGACGCGGAGCGATCCGCGTCCTTCAACACGATTCTTCTGAGCAAATGTCGCGGCGTTCAGCGGGCTGCGGCATTCGCGTTTGCAGGTGCGTTTGCCGCCGCGCTTCCCGACGTCCCGCCGCCGGCGGGCGTGTCGCCATGCCGGCGCACCGATCCATAGACGCCGGCGAGCAGCAGCACCAGCGCGGCGATCTCGAGCGCATGCGGCATCCGCCGGTCGTACACGAACGCGTAAAGCATCGCGAATACGGTTTCGAACACGATCAGCTGGCCCGACAGCGTGAGGGGCAGCCGCGTCGACGCCGCATTCCACAGCCCGTTGCCGAGCCACGACGCACCGATCGCGAGCACGAGGTTCAGCAGCCAGAACAACTGCCAGCGCGACGCGGGCACCGCTTCCTGGAACGTGCCGGCCGGCAGCGCGAGGATCGCGATCCAGACGAGCCCTCCGATCAGGCCCGTCACGACACCCCACAGCACCGACCACTCGTTGCCGCCGAAACGATGATGGCGCTGCAGATAACGTGCGTTCGCGACCGCATACCAGGTCCAGCTCGCGAGCGCGCCCGCCGCGCAGGCGATGCCGGCGAGTTTCTGGCCGAGCGTCGTCGCATGCGCGGCCTCGGACGTGAACAGGTCGACGTTGATGCAGACGATGCCCGCGATCACCAGCGCCAGCGGGGCGGCGAGCCGGCGCAGCGGCACGGCGCCGTGGTCGCCGAGGCCGGCGAGCGTCACCGTGACGGGCAGCACGCCGACGATCAGGGAGCTGGGTGCGATGCCGATCAGGTGCACCGCAGCGGACAGCAGCATGTAGTACGCGACGTTGCCGATGACGGCGAGCCTGACCAGCGCGACGAGATCCTCGCGGGTCAGCCGCGCGAGCAGCGAGCGGGCGGCCGGCAGCGCGGCCGCGAGCGACACGAGACCGTACATCGCATAGCGGCCGGCGCTCAGCAGCAGCGGCGAGAAGTCGGTCAGCAGCCGCGGAACGAGAAACACCATGCCCCACAGGGCACCTGCCAGGACACCATAGACCACACCGCGCTGCATCGACCGCTCCGAACACATGACTGACGAGCGCGCATCTTAGCGACGCCGTCGCGGCGTCGTCTTGTTCATTCCTGCACTCGGTGCAGGCCGGTGGGTGGGCCGCGCGCAGCAGCGATCGCGGCAGGCGGCGGATCAGTCGTCAGCCGGATCGGGCGTCGCCGCACCGTCGCCCGGCACCCGCGCCCGCACGGGCCGCCGCACGGCGCGCAACGTGCCGCTGTTGCCGCCGCCGCAGTAGAAGCGGTCGCGGCCGTCGGATTCGAGCCCCGACACACCGACGCCGGCCGGCATGTCGATCTGCTCGAGCACCCGGCCCGTGCGCGGATCGACGTGCCGCAAGTCGGCCTGGTCGGCTTCCCAGGTGCCGTGCCACAGCTCTCCGTCGACCCACGTCACGCCGGTAACGAAGCGGTTCGACTCGATCGTGCGCAGCACGGCGCCCGACTGCGGATCCACCTGATGAATCTTGCGATCGCGGTACTGGCCGACCCACAGCGCGCCTTCGGCCCATGCCAGCCCCGAATCGCCGCCGCCGCCGGGAGCGGGAATCGTCGCGAGCACGCGGCCCGATTCGGGGTCGATCTTCTCGATGCGGTCCTCGACGATCTGGTACAGGTGGCGGCCGTCGAACGCCGTGCCCGCGTGTGCGGCGACGTCGATCGAGCGGACGGTCGTGCCGCGCTCCGGGTCGAGCGCATTCAGCTTGTCGCCGGACGCATACCACACGTACTTCCCGTCGAACGTGACGCCGTGTACGCCGTCGACCCCGGGAAACGGGCCGTATTCGCGAAGGATCTCTGCACTGGAGCGTTTCATGTTCGTCACCTCGTCGTTCGGTGAGGTCATCCTAATCTCCCGGCAGCGGGGCAGGGAGTAACAAGGTCGTCGCGAAACCGGGCAGCGGCGGCGTCATCCAGCGGCGCGCGCGGCCCCGGCCGAGCGCCTGGACCTTGTCGGCTTCGGCGAGCACGTCGAGCGCGCGCTGCACGGTGCGCTGGCTCGCGCTGAGGGCCAGCGCCAGCGCGGAACTCGACCATGCTTCGCCATCGGCGAGGAGCGCGAGCACGGCTGCGTGGCGATCGTCGACCGGGCGCGCGAGGACGACGGTCTCGCGTACGCCGAGCGGTTCGAGCGCAAAGCCGCGCGGCGTCGCGACGATGTTTGCGAGCGGCCGCAGCACCGCGCGCAACCGGCCGATCTCGACGCGCAGGCGCGCGCGATGCGATTCGTCCGCGTGTTTCGCGCGGAACGCGGCCGCGACGAGCGCGTTTCGCGACACGTCGGCCGGCCATGCCTCGCCGAGCGCGCGGGCGAGCACGAACAGCACGGGCCGCCGCGCGAGCGACACGGTCGTGCGCGCGTCGCGCACCGTGTGGCGGCACGCATCGACAACGAGTGCGTTCGACGCGAACAGCGTCTCGACTTCGTCGAGCGGCACGAGCCGCGACGTGCCGCGCGCGATGAGGCGCGCGGCCGGTGCGTCGAGCACGCGTGCCGCGGTGTCGATCGCGGCCGGCATCGCGATGCAGCCGGCAGCGGTGCGGGATCGAGATTCGCGAGCATCCGCTCGGCGTCGTCGAGCTGGCCGACCAGCAGCAGCCGTCGCACGCCGAGGTAGCGCGCGTGCGCGGCGTTCGCGCGGTCGCCGTGCGCGTCGAGCGTCGCACAGGCGGCATCGAGCGCGCGTGTCGGCCAGCGCAAGTCGCGCGATGCGAGCGCGATCTCCGCTTCCGCGACGACGCAGCGCGCACGCGCCACGGCCTCCCGGGTGCCGAACGCGCGTGCGGCGCCGCGCACGAGTGTGCGCGCGCGTTCGAAATCGCCGAGCTGCGCCATCGCGATCCCGCGCAGCGCGAGCGCCGGCGCATCGTCGCGCAGCGCGACGCGGTTCAGCGCGCCGAGCGCGTCACCGGCCGCGAGCGCGCGCGCGGCCGCCGTGATCAGCGAATCCATCCGAATCCCGACACACTTGTCACTCCCTCCGGCCCGATGCCCGCCACTAATCTAGCACCACGCACACGGCACCGGACGCCGTGCCCGGATACCCATCGGAAGGAGGAACCCGCAATGACGACCCATCTCACCGGAACACGCGACGAATGGCTGGCCGCGCGGCGCGCGCTGCTCGACGCGGAAAAGGCGCTGACGCGGCAAGGCGACGAACTCGCGCGGCGGCGCCAGGCGCTGCCCTGGGTACGCGTCGACAAGACCTACCGGTTCGACACCGAAGACGGGCAGGCCACGCTCGGCGACCTGTTTCGCGGCCGTTCGCAACTGCTCGTCTATCACTTCATGTTCGGCCCCGACTACAAGGCAGGCTGCCCGTCGTGTTCGGCGCTCGCCGACGGTTTCGACGGCTTCGCCGTGCACCTGGCGAACCACGACGTGACGCTCGCCGCCGTGTCGCGTGCGCCGCTCGCGAAACTCCTCGCTTACCGGCAGCGGATGGGATGGCGCTTCCCGTGGGCGTCGTCGGTCGGCAGCGATTTCAACTTCGACTTCAATGTGTCGTTCACCGAAACGCAGCAGCGCGCGGGCGCCGTCGAATACAACTACGCGCTGGCCGGTCACGCGATGGACATGGATCCGCCGCCGGCACCCGTCGTGCAGTTCGCTGCGACGTGCGGCACCGATGCGCTCACGTATTCGCTCGACCGGCCGGGGATGAGCGCGTTCGTGCGCGAGGACGGCGCCGTTTATCACACGTACTCCACCTATGCGCGCGGGCTCGACGGGCTGTGGGGGATGTACCAGTGGCTCGATCGCGCGCCGCGCGGACGCAACGAGGCCGGACCGTGGTGGCGCCGTCATGACGAGTACGCACGCGGCTGAGCGCGCCGGCGACGGGCGGGGGCGGGTGGGGCGGGCGATGGCGCGGCCGCCGGCCGGCGACGCA